>JANMQE010000678.1:0-1629 GCA_031370195.1 Phyllobacteriaceae bacterium | reverse complement strand
TTCGACTCGATTGACCTGAACAAGGCCTGGTTCCAGTCACGCTATGACAAGGTCGGCCCCGGCGGCACCGGCAAGGATTATATCAACTGTCCGCTCGACAAGGATCAATACTTCGCCTTCGTTGACGCGCTGATCCAGAGCGACAAGACCGAATTCAAACAATGGGAAGGCACACCCTATTTCGATGGCTGCCTGCCGATTGAAGTGATGGCTGAGCGCGGCGTCGAAACGCTGCGCCACGGGCCGATGAAGCCGATGGGCCTCACCAACGCCCACAATCCAACGGTCAAAGCCTACGCCGTCGTGCAACTGCGGCAGGACAATGCCCTTGGCACGCTCTACAACATCGTCGGCTTCCAGACGAAAATGAAATACGGGCCGCAGGCGGAGATTTTCCGGATGATTCCGGGCCTCGAAAACGCCGAGTTCGCGCGGCTCGGAGGCATCCACCGCAACACCTACCTCAATTCACCAGCGCTGCTTGACGAAACCTTGCGCTTGAGATCCCGCCCGGATGTGCGGTTTGCAGGCCAGATCACCGGCTGCGAAGGCTATGTCGAATCTGCCTCCATTGGCCTGCTGGCAGGCAGGTTCGCCGTCGCCGAGCAGCAAGGCGAGCCGCTGTCTCCACCTCCCGCAACCACAGCATTCGGCGCGCTGCTCGGCCACATCACCGGCGGTCACATTCTGTCCGATGACGAGCCCGGCAAGCGGTCCTTTCAGCCGATGAATGTCAATTTTGGCCTGTTTCCGCCCGTTGAAGTGCCAAAACCCGAAGGCAAGCGCCTGCGTGGACCGGAGAAAACATCAGCAAAGAAAATGGCGATGTCAGCGCGGGCGCTGGCCGACGTGAAGGCGTGGCTCGTACTCAGCTGATCTTGCCGAACAAGCCGGAATATTTGGCGCTGATCAAGCTGACAATCGATACGCCCATCGCCCGGTGTCCGCGCTCTGCGATCAGTAGCAAGATCGCCGAGATCATCGCATCGACGGCAAGAAAGACCGCAAGCGAAGCACCGGCGGCAAGGCACGACACCGCAAACGACGCACCAGCCAATTCGTGGCCCGCATATACCGAGAGCCAGATCAGCAAGGCAAACTGTACCGGTGCCAAGAGCTTGACCGCCAGATGCATGCTGTCAAACAGCTTCTCGTTCATCACCGACACATGCGCAGACACAACCATCGCCAGTGACGCCGTGCCCGCCATCGACAGCGTGACAAACGCTGACGGCTGAAACAGAAACAGCGGCAGCGCCGCAACAGCAAACAGCGACATCCAGGGACCTGATGCAACAGACGGCATCAACATCGGGGCGGCGGCGGTGCCAACAGTCTTGTTCATCTGCATATCCGTGCGTTTCAAGTTGAACTGCATGCAAAATGCCAGACAGGCGTCGAAGTCCCGTTAACATCGCAGCGCATTTGAGGTCACGGTAAAAGCGCGGTTAAGCGGAAACTTGGGATTTTAGGCAGCCACGCGTCAGCTTGGCCTGAAAGCTGCCGCCTTAACATCGGAGCGTCAGGCGTTTAAATGGCGGTCGGTTCGGACGCCGGGTTTCCGCGTCCTTGCGTGGAGCGTGACGTGAAGCGGTGCCGGCACCGTGAACGGCGCGCGACGAAGTCCAG
>JANMQE010000630.1:0-2150 GCA_031370195.1 Phyllobacteriaceae bacterium | reverse complement strand
TTATCCGGAGATGTTTCCGGGCCATCTTGGTCTGTCCCTGTCAGGACGCGCCTTGGAGGATGGTCTTTGGCACCTTGAAACCGTGCAAATCCGCGATTTTGCGACGGGCAAACACCGCAATGTCGATGACACGCCGTCCGGCGGCGGCGCAGGCATGGTCTTGCGGGCCGACGTGGTGGCACGGGCGATTGATGCTGTTTCTCCGACGGGAGATCTTCGTCCGCGCATTCTCATGTCGCCGCGCGGCAAACCGTTCACGCAAGCGCGGGCTCGGGAATTGGCTTCAGGCGGGGGTGCAATCATCGTGTGCGTCCGTTTTGAGGGCGTCGATGAGCGGGTGATCGAGGCGCGCAAATTGGAGGAAATCTCTGTGGGTGACTATGTGTTGTCCGGCGGTGAACCGGCGGCGCTGATATTGCTGGACGCCGTGGTGAGGCTCATCCCCGGCGTCATGGGCAACGAAGCATCGGGCACAAACGAGAGTTTTGAGGACGGGCTGCTCGAGCATCCGCATTACACGCGGCCTACCGACTTTGAGGGTCGGACCATCCCAGATGTGCTGATGTCCGGAAATCACAAGAAAATTTCCGAATGGCGGCATCAGCAATCAGTCGAGTTGACGAAGGCAAGGCGTCCTGATTTGCTTGAAAAGGCGGCAGTGGACAAAAAATAGCGCTGCCCCCGTGACAATTGCGGATTCATCGTGTAACGACCCGCGCGAAGCCGGACTCTGAATACAGGGCCGGACTTCAGATTAATCAATAGACTGCGAAGTCGGCCCTGCTTTTTCAAAAGCATAGACATCCCGCATGACGGGATTTCGAGTGAGGACGCTCTGGCATTCTGAAACAAGAAAGAGTGACACCGATGAACATCATTCAGCAGCTCAATGCCGAGCAAGCCGCCAAGATCGAAGCCATCCGCAAGCTTCCTGCCTTCCAGCCGGGCGATACGGTTCGTGTTGCCGTGAAGGTCAAGGAAGGCGAGCGTTCGCGTACACAGGTCTATGAAGGCGTGTGCATCGCCCGTTCCGGTGCGGGCATCGACGAAAACTTCACCGTGCGCAAACTGTCCTACGGCGAAGGCGTGGAGCGCGTATTCCCGGTTTACTCGCCGCTGGTTGAAGGCGTTGAAGTGGTCCGCCGCGGCCGCGTCCGCCGCGCCAAGCTCTACTACCTGCGCGGTCGCACCGGCAAGTCCGCCCGCATTGTCGAGCGCAAGGACCCGCGCAAGGTTGAGGCCAAGACTGAAGCGAAGAGTGCAGCAAAGACCGCTCCTGCAGCCGAATAGGGCTTGGGGTACCGATTTTCCGGAAGGGCGCGCTGGTCGCGCCCTTTTTGCATTTGCATCTGTTGCCATCGTTTTCCAATCGGCGAGATTATTGAATCGTCTTTCT
The DNA here is from genome assembly GCA_031370195.1 of Phyllobacteriaceae bacterium. Taxonomy (GTDB): domain Bacteria; phylum Pseudomonadota; class Alphaproteobacteria; order Rhizobiales; family Rhizobiaceae; genus JANMEX01. Next base: position 754 of record JANMQE010000630.1, on the reverse strand, counting down.
CTTGCGCAACCCCGCCAATCCGTGACAGTTTCATTAAAATTGACCAGCCGGACAAAACCGGCTCTTTTGGTATGGAGTGAAACATGATCGACCGTCGTTTGCTGCTGTCCCTCGTTGCGGGCGCAACGCTTGCTGCCACTGCCCCTTCCTTTGCTCAGGCGCTGCCCGATCTTGGCGGCAAGGAAGTGGTGATTGTCACCGAAAATGCCTATCCGCCGCTGCAGTTTGTCGATCCGAAGACCGGGACGCAAATCGGCTGGGAATATGATGCGATGAACGAGATCGCCAAGCGGCTGAATTTCAAGATCAAATATCAGAATACTTCGTGGGACGCGATGATTCAGGCGGTTTCGGACGGGCAATACAACATCGGCATGACCGGCATTACGATCAAGGAAGAGCGCAAGGAAAAGGTGGACTTTTCGGATGCCTACATGCGCTCTGAGCAGTTCATGCTGGTGCGCGGCGATGAGAGCCGCTTTACCGATGCCAAGACCTTTGGCGCGTTCACGGAAGGTCTGGTCGGTGCGCAGGCTGGCACAACGCCATTCTACACGGCTGTCTACGAAGTTCTTGATGGCAAGGAAGACAATCCGCGCATCAAGCTGTTCGAGACGTTTGGTGCGACAGTGCAGGCCCTGAAGGCAGGCGATGTAGATACAGTGCTGACCGACGGCACAGCGGGCAAGGGCTATGTGGATGCCTCTGATGGCAAGCTGAAACTGATCGGCGGGCCGCTGGGCACCGAAGATTT
>JANMQE010000606.1:0-2131 GCA_031370195.1 Phyllobacteriaceae bacterium | reverse complement strand
CCGGTGCCCGTGCCGCCGGAAATGATGGTGGTGATGCGCGCATTGACTGCGGCGGCGATCACTTCGGCCATCGGCTGTGTCAGCGCACCGAATTCGACGAGCCTGTGCAGGCCAAGCTTGTTCTTTGAAAATTTGCGGATCGACACCAGCGGACCATCCACGCCAACCGGGCGGATCGCGGCGTTGAAGCGCGATCCGTCCAGCATGCGCGCATCGCACATCGGCTGCGATTCATCGATGCGGCGGCCAACCGCTGCAACGATCTTGTTGACGATGCGCACAAGATGGGCTTCGTCCTTGAACGGAATGTGCACCGGCACCAGCTTGCCACCGCGCTCAACGAAGCAGTTTTCGTGCCCATTGATCAGGATGTCCGAGATCGTCGGGTCCTTAAGCAGCGGCTCCAGCGGGCCAAGGCCGACCATCTCGTCAACAATGTCATCAACCAGCGCGTCAAGTTCAGCAACGTTGAGTGCAAGCCGCTCCTCGCGCACCTGCTCGGACACATAGGACAGGATTTCGCGGCGCACATCCTCAACCGGCATGCGCTCAAGCGCAGGCAAATTCAGCTCTTCAATCAGCTTTTTATGCAAGCGGATCTTGGCGTCAAGCACGCGGTCATTGGCGCGGGACTGCGCTGGTGCAGCGGCAGCAGGCACCTTTGCGTCCATGTGCAGCGACCGGGGGATTTGAACTTCCTTGGATTGCTCAACCTTCGCCGCAGCCGAGTTCACGGCCTCTTGGCTGGGCTTCTTCTGCAAAATTGAAAACCTGCTCGACATGCTCATTCCCCCTGTATCCCCGAACCGGACTTACCCGGCTTTCTTCAGGAGTGACTTGCCCATCTGGAACAGGCTCTTCTTGCGCGTTTCGACCATTGCCACCTCTTCCGGCAGGATAATCTTGCGCAAATCCTGGATGACATTGGCGTTCGGATCAATCTGGTGAAGCGGTACGCCGCGATCAACGGCCTCGCGCACGAGGCGGTAATTGTTGGCCACGCCCCCGGCAAAATGTTCGCCAAGCACCTCCTCGACGTCTGCAAGGCGGATGCCGTTCTCGAACGTCTTTTGCTCGAAGCGGTTGACGATGACGTTTGGCTTGGTCTGCTTGTTCGTGTTGTTCAGGATCGCCTGAATGAGCCGTTGCGTATGGCGCAGGCACGGCACGGTCATTTCAGTGACTATATAAAGTTTGTTCGACCCGAGCAGGACTGTCTCTGTCCATGGGAACCATGTGCGCGGCATGTCGATGACGACGTTGTCGAAATAGGCAGAGACCAAATCCAGCATGCGAACGACAACTTCGGCGTTGAACGAACGCATTTCCGTCGGCTGCACCGGCGCTGCAAGAACGCAAAGCCCGCTCTCATGCTTGGAAAGCATCACGTCGAGCAAATGCCGGTCGAGACGCTCCGGCTGGTTCTCAATCTCCGTGATGTCAAAACGCGGCTCAAGATCAAGATACTCTGCGCAAACGCCTTGCTGGAAGTTGAGATCAACCACGCAAGTTGACGACGCGCGATGGGCGGAATTGTGCAGCAGGAACGCAGTCTCGATTGCCATCGTCGTCGAACCGACGCCGCCAGCCGCCGGCATGAACGTGTAGATCTGCGCTTCCGCGACTTCGTTCTTTTCCGGACCCTTGAGCGCGCGGATGCAGGACCGCACCAGATCAGCGGTCGAAATCGGCTTGATGAGGAAGTCAGACACCTGCATCTGGACAAGTATGCGCACTGCAGCCGCATCAAATTCCTGCGTGACAACGACCACGGGGATGCGGCTGTCGAGACGGCGCATGATGCGCTGCAATGATTCCAGCTCTTCAATCTTGCGGGTGTTGAGATCGATAACGGCAACCGCACATTCCATCTCCTGCAAATCGCCGCGCAATTCGCTGACGTTCTTTTCGAGGACGCGCAATTCGATCCGGTCAGCCGAGGCAAACGCCGCACGTGTTTCTTGGACGAACGATGCGTCCTGAGAAACAATTGCAATCCGTTTTGATGATGCTTCGCTCATGTCCCTGCCCTGCTTTTCTTGCTTTTCTTGCTTTTATGGATTTGCGCTGGTTGCCGGCGAAGCCGTCGCCGGTGTGCTGCCGTCTTTGCCGCCGCGCTCATTTGGAATAA
>JANMQE010000585.1:0-4491 GCA_031370195.1 Phyllobacteriaceae bacterium | reverse complement strand
TATGGTTTCCCGGCGGCCATCGGTGTGCAGACGGCGCACCGCGATTCGCTGGTTATAGACATAGCCGGCGACGCCTCAATCCAGATGTGCATTCAGGAAATGTCTTGCGCAGTGCAGCACAATCTGCCGGTCAAGATTTTCATCCTGAACAACCAGTATATGGGCATGGTGCGCCAATGGCAGCAACTGCTGCATGGCAACCGGCTGTCCAATTCCTACACCGAGGCGATGCCGGACTTTGTCATGCTGGCCAAGGCCTACGGCGGCCATGGCATCCGGGTCGACAGGCCGGCCGATCTCGACGATGCGATTGACGAAATGATCGACGTCAATCTGCCGGTGATCTTCGACTGCCGCGTTGCCGCGCTCGCCAACTGCTTCCCGATGATCCCGTCCGGCAAGGCGCACAATGAAATGCTGTTGCCCGACGAGGCGACGGATGAAGCGGTGGCGAATGCCATCGATGCTTCAGGAAAGGGGCTGGTTTGAATTGGCCCCAGCTTCCAAACCCATGTGCAAGGAACAATCATGAACGCCGCAAAGCAACCGTCCGGTTCCGCCTATTTCATCGTCAAGGAACGCGAGCTTCCCGAGAGCCACACGCTCTCGGTCTTGGTCGACAATGAGCCCGGTGTTCTCGCCAGGGTGATCGGTCTTTTCTCCGGGCGCGGTTACAATATCGACTCGCTTACGGTCTCGGAAACCGAGCACGAGAGTCACCTGTCGCGTATCACCATTGTGACGCGCGGCACGCCACATATCCTCGACCAGATCAAAAACCAGCTTGAGCGCATTGTGCCGGTGCATGGCGTGACTGACCTCACTGTCGTTGCCCGTTTGCAGGGTGGCGACAAGCCGATCGAGCGTGAGCTGGCACTGATCAAGGTGGCTGGTTCCGGTGAAAGCCGCGTCGAGGCGTTGCGCCTCGCTGAAGCATTTACTGCCAAGGTCATCGACGCGACTGTCGGGCATTTCATCTTCGAGATCACCGGCAAGCCGACCAAGGTCGACCAGTTCATCCAGATCATGGCGCCGCTCGGCCTCATCGAAGTCTGCCGCACCGGCGTCGCCGCCATGAACCGCGGGCCGGAAGGCATGGCAACCGACGCGCCCGATCTGTAAGGTTTGCTTGTTCGCTCGATGGCAATGATATACATTGGATATCCGTGAACCTCAGGTGAAGCCGATGACAAGAGTTGCTGTGTCGAAATGGGGAAACAGTTCAGCCATCCGTTTGCCGAAGGCGGTCATGGAGGAGCTTGGCATCATGCAAGGTGAAGTTATTGAAATGACAGTAATGGACGGGAAGGCAGTCCTTCAAAAGCCAAAGCAACTGCTCGCGCCGAGCCTTGCGGATATTGTGGCTGAGATCGAGCGCCTGGGTTGGGAAAACGAACCTGAGACTGTCAATTGGGGACCCGATGTCGGTTCCGAGCGCTTTTATGACCACGAATAACCCCCATCCACACAAGGCTGGTGATATTGTGCTTGTTGATTTTGACCCGATCAAAGGTTCGGAGCAGGCTGGGGTCCGGCCAGCCTTGGTCATCTCCAGCCCTGACATGCATCGGGTATCCAAACGTATCGTTGTTTGTCCGATAACAGGAAACATGGAGCCGTGGCCTACAAAAGTTTCCCTCCCGAAAGGCAGCAAAACGCGCGGGATGGTTCTGGCGGATCAGGTTCGGTCGCTTGACGCGGATGCGCGTGTTTTGAGGTCAATCGAGACTGTACCAACAGAGATCGTCACACTTGTCCGCAGCTATGTAGGCCGTTTACTTGAGCTTGAAGTGCGCCAATTCTGACATGTCAGCCGCCACCCTTCTCGCACTGTTCGGATTTGCCTTCGCCACGTCGGTCACGCCGGGCCCAAACAACATGATGCTGTTTGCATCCGGCGTGAACTTCGGGTTCCGCAAGAGCATTCCGCATATGCTGGGAATCAGCGCCGGGTTTTTTGTGTTGCTTGTTGCCGTCGGTTTCGGGTTGGGTGCGTTGCTGGAAGCCGTTCCGCTCCTTTACTTTGCGATGAAGATCGCCGGAGGCCTCTATCTTCTGTGGATAGCCTGGAAAATCGCAAACACGCATGAAATCGGCGAGGTGAAAACCGGAGCGAAGCCGATGACCTTCCTCGGCGCGGCGGCGTTTCAGTGGGTCAACCCCAAGGCTTGGGTGATGGCCGTGACGGCCATGGCGACCTTCACCAATCCCGACGCGTTTCTTGTGTCCATCTTTATCGTCGCCGCCGTGTTTGCATTGGTCAATTTTCCAAGTGTTTCAGTCTGGGCCGGATTCGGCTCTGCGCTGCGCGAATGGCTGTCCGTACCGCCGCGGCTGAAATGGTTCAATATTTCCATGGCGGTGCTGCTTGTCATCAGCTTGTGGCCGATGCTGAAGTAGCCGAGACAAAGCAATTGCGGCTTGTTTGTCAGTTCTCTGGCCCGACCATTGCGGTTGACCTGCAGCATCCACATATGAAGAAAGCAGTGTGAGAAGGTAATCGGCGCACTGCGCCGAAATCAAACGTGTAGCGAGGATATGAAATTGGACATCGAGATCGAAAGCAATGCTTCTGTCACCGCCAAGCCGATGCCGCAGAACATCTGGATGCACGGTTTGACGGTCTTGGTTCTGATGATTCTGGCCAATCTGGCACTCACCGTTTTGGCCGTTTGTGCGGTGGTCCAATTCTTCTGGATGTTGATTGCCAAGGAACGCAATGCACAGATCGTCGGGTTCGGCGAGGGGCTGGCGAAATGGCTCGGCACGGCAGCTGGTTTTGTCACCGGCAAGTCCGAAGACAAGCCGTTCCCGTGGACACAGTGGATCTCTTGAACTGGTAAATATTGCCCGTCGCCGCGAATCCTGCCACAGCGGCGCCCATGCAATTTTCTCCCCAACAAGATGAAGCCCTGAAAGCTGTTTCGCGCTGGCTGAAGGATGGGCGCAAGCCTTTGTTCCGGCTGTTTGGTTATGCCGGCACCGGCAAGACGACGCTGGCGCGGCATTTTGCTGAAGATGTTGGCGGCGAGGTGCAGTTTGCAGCATTTACCGGCAAGGCGGCGCAGGTGCTGCGTTCCAAGGGTGCGGCCAATGCGCGGACAATCCACTCGCTGATCTACAGACCAAAGGGCGAGGAAGAAGTCTCGAACGAGACAACCGGCAAAACTTCGATGGCGCCGACGTTTTCGCTGAACCGGCAAAGCCCGATTGCCAAAGCCAAGCTGATCATCGTTGATGAATGTTCGATGGTGGACGAGCAGCTTGGCAAGGATCTGATGAGTTTCGGAACGCCGATACTCGTGCTCGGTGATCCCGGCCAACTGCCGCCAATTTCGGGCGGTGGCTATTTTACCGATCATGAGCCGGATCATTTGCTGACGGAAATCCACCGGCAAGCGCGCGACAATCCGATTATCCGCCTTGCGATGGATGTGCGCGAAGGCCGCGAATTCATGATTGGCGATTATGGCACCACGCAAGTCATCTCCAAGTCGGACGTCTCGCAGGAGCTGGTTCTTGATGCGGATCAGGTTCTGGTCGGCACAAACCGGACGCGGCGGCGCTACAATCAGCGTCTTCGCGAGCTCAAGGGTTTCACCGCCGATATTCCGCAAGCCGGCGACAAGTTGGTGTGCCTCAGGAACGATCCCGGCAAAGGCCTTCTGAATGGCTCGCTGTGGAAAGTCATGACGTCATCGAAAGAAACCGTGAAGCCGGGGATAAACCTGTTGATTGCCCCAGAAGATGACGAGCCGGGACGCAGCGTAGCCAAGATCAAACTGCTCAAACAACAGTTTGAAGACCCGGATACGGAAATCCCGTGGCAGACCAAGAAGCGTTTCGATGATTTCGACTTCGGCTACGCGCTGACAGTGCACAAGGCGCAAGGCTCGCAATGGAACAATGTCGTGCTGTTTGATGAAAGCTATGCGTTCAAGGACATGCGCCAGAGATGGCTTTACACTGCCGTGACGCGGGCGGCGGAGCGGCTGACGGTGGTCAGGTAAGTCGTGCGGCTTAACGCTCGCGGTCTTTGAGAGTTTCCCCGTGGGATGATTGGTCACGCGTAGATGCGACTGTGCGCGCAGTCTGCCAATGTCATGATAATTGTGTCCAGCGCATTACTGCAAGTTTGACGCAATTGTTAGAGATTTACCGGAACGGCACAGAGTCCGGGAACCATTTGGACGAAAATCCCGCAGGATTGTCAGCAAACGGGAATTGTTAACAGAGTGCGTTAACGCTGCTGTGCCAAGGTCAGATTTTGCAACAAGGTCTGGCGTCCATGAAAAGTGCATTGTCTGTCTTCACGCTGCTAGCCAGCACAACCGTGTGCAATGCCGGGCCGATGATCGCCGGGTTTGAATTGCCGCAGAATATCAGCGGCGGCTATGTGATCGGTGCGGGTTTTGGCCTTGCGGGGTTTTTGACGCTCGCTGTGTTTCTCTTCATCAGCAGTTCGCAAAAGCGCAAGACGCAAAAAGTGCA
>JANMQE010000577.1:0-2260 GCA_031370195.1 Phyllobacteriaceae bacterium | reverse complement strand
ATGGACAGCGTCTCGTATGTGGTCATTTTGGTGTGGTGCGAGTGGGCCATCAGGTCGTGGGTGGCGGTGACGACCATGATGCTGGCACCGGCGCGTTCGCCTGCCGTCACGCCGGCATGGGCATCCTCGAACACGAGGCAGTCTTCTGGTCGGAAACCCAGCCGTTCGGCACCAAGCCGGAAACAGGCCGGGTCCGGCTTGCCGATGGCGACATCTTCGGCGGTGACCATGGTTGTAGGCGGCGCAATGCCTGCGGCTTGTAGGCGGCGGTGCGCCAGATCGCGCGGGGCGGAGGTGACAACGGCCCAGGCATGCGGCGGCAGCTTGGCGAGGAAGTTGATTGCGCCGGGAATGGGCACGATGCCTTCGACGTCAGCCATTTCGGCGGCAAGGACCTTTGCAGACTCTTCTGCGGGGTTCAGGTGTGCGTGTCCCATGTCGCCGATCAGGTCCACGCCGCGTATGCCGTGCATGGTATGGATGAACGTTTCGGGATCAATATCGTTGGTGCGCGCCCAAGCACCCCACGCGCGCTGCGTGGCGGCAAAGGAGTTGATGATGGTGCCGTCCATATCGAACAGGAAACCGGCGAAGGGCCGGGAATAGATGGAAGGGGCTGGCAATTGGGGGAATCCTTGGGAGGCGGGGCGGAGCCTTTACATGGCGGCAGCGATGGCCGCCGTCAACTCTCGCCGTGGCTTTTGCGGATGCGGCGCACGAACAGCCAGATGGCGAGGATGGCGACGGGGACAAACAGCGCGGTCATGACTGTGGACGACATGAATGGGAAGTCCTTCTCGAGCCCCTTGGCGAGATAGGAAAACAGGCCGACGACATAATAGGACACGGCGGCAACAGACAGGCCTTCGACGGTCTGCTGCAGGCGCAGCTGCGAGCGGGCGCGGGTGTTCATGGAGGCGAGCAAAGCGCTGTTCTGCTTTTCGAGATCGACATCGACCCATGTGCGCAGGAGCGTTGTGGCGCGGGTTAGCTTGCGCGAGAGGTTTGCCTGACGCTCTTCAACGGAACGGCAGGTGCGCATTGCCGGGGCCATGCGCTTTTGCAGGAATGCGGCCCAGGATTCGTGGCCGGGCAATGGCTCCTCATCGAGTGCATTAAGGCGTTCTGCGACGATGCCCTCGTAGGCTTTGGAGGCACCGAAGCGGTAGAGGCTGGCGGCGGCATCGGCTTCGAGCTCTGCCGCAAGCGTCGAGAGTTCGGCAAGCAAACGCTCGGATTCGCGACCCTCGTCGTCGCGCATTTCCTGCGTCAGCACGGCCATGCGGTCCTCGATGCGTCGCATGCGGGGCGAGAGGCTGATGGCGAGCGGCAGGCCGAGCATGGCGAAGGTGCGGTAGGTTTCAACCTCGATCAGCATCTGGCCAAGCGCGCCCGTGCGCACCGGGGTAAGGCCGTTGTCGAGCAGCGTCATGCGGGTGAGGCCGTCGGCGTCCTGACGAAAATCGGTGATGATGGTGGCCATGCCGTTTTCGATGGTGGAGCAGCAGGTGGAGGCCGGATCATAAGCAGCAAGGATGCGGCGCAGATCCTTGACCTGCTTGCGGATTTCGAGCCGGATGCCGGAAAGCACTGTGCCGGGGGCCTTGAAGGCCGTGCCGAAGGGATGCACCTGCGCGTTGCCGGTTTCGAGCGGGCCTTCGTAGAGGTAGGTAGAAAATTCGGTGTGCCGCTCCCAGCGCAGCGTGCCGGAGCCGGATGGCATGACATGATGGCGGGCAGTTCTGTCCGGCGGGGCAATGCCCGAGCCGCGCGAGAGTTCGGCGAGCACTGCGTGGTCGACCGTGAAACCACCTTCAGTGAGAAATGCCACCTGAATGAGCAGGCGCGGCGCAGTGATCAGCGGATGCGGGCGGGAGTGGACTTCACCGAGCGCCGAGGCGCGCAGATTGTGCGCAGGAAAGCCAAGCACCGGCGCTTGCGCCAATTGGGTTTCTTCCGTTCTGGTCATGCCTGTCCCCGCATCGTTGGCAAACTGTTAGGGCCATTGTGCGCTGCGAAACAAGTGCAAATGCGCCACAGGCTGGCGCAGGGTTGAATTGAATCGATTTGAAAATGAGGCAACGACCAAGTGGACAATTTTCTTGACCACTTCTCGCCAGATGCTATGGTGGCCATAGAGGGGTTTCATGTCGGCAAGCCTGTTTTCCAATATCAATCATGCCACGACTGCCGGTGAAGTGATCCGGCAGATTGAGTGGCTGATCCTTGAAGGCGTGCTGCGGCCCGGCGACCGGCTGCC
>JANMQE010000537.1:0-2920 GCA_031370195.1 Phyllobacteriaceae bacterium | reverse complement strand
AGCCGGGGGCAAGGAACAGCCATTTGATGCCGGTGATGTTCTGCGCGTCGGCGGTGTTGATCATCTGGACGATTTGCGGCTCGACGGTGTTCATCACCACGGCGTCGCAGCCTTCGTCGCGGGCCTTCAACACATAAGGCGTGTAATCACCCTGGAATGGAAGCGTCAGATCAACCATGCCGAAGGTCTGGCCGCTCAGCTTTTCCCAGCGGGCAACCGCGCCCTTGTAAGCTTCATCCGTGCCACCGACGATCCAGAAAATGCCGCACAGCTTCTTTGCGCCGAGCTTGGTCGAGGCATACTGCAGCACGGCAGTGGTCAGCGTGTAGGGACCGACATTGACCGGCGAGATGGACGGCGAGTTGAAGCACACCGGGTCCACGCCGAGGCCGTGAACCGACAGGATGCCCTGCTTGTCATAATAGCCTGCATTGACTGCACATTCGAGCAGGCTGGCGCTGCCGGTCATCACCACCGCGCCCTTGTTCTCGACCAGATCGCGTGCCGACTGCGCTGCAACGGCCGGATCTGCCTTATCGTCTGCAATCGTGTAGTCGATCATGCAGCCGTTGATGCCGCCATTTGCATTCAGTTGGTCAAAGGTGGCCTTTGCAGCTTTTGGAACTTCACTGAAGTCTGCTGGGCCTGTAACCGTTGATACCGCGCCGACGACGATCTTGCCGTCTGTGCAGGTCGGGCCAGCGGCAAAAGCCGACGCTGTCATTCCTACACAGCCCGCCAAGAATGCTGCTGCGGCCAAACCCAATTTATACCTTGTCATGTGTTCTCTCCTCCCGTTCGAATGCGGATGTCCATTGGTCCGCGGTGACGCCATTTCCGGCGAATAGTCTGACTGAATTTCAGCTCCACTTGCGCACTCCAAAAACTTGCCGAGTGTGATTTAATTAACAAGTTAAACATGAAGCTGGCCCGATCTGTCAAGCGGGATTGCAAGCGGAATTTTTGTCCTTTCAGCGCAATGAGTTGTCCACCAGCAGCGTGTCCGTGAAGTGTTCGAATTTCTGGACCTTGCCGTCGGCAACCGTCCAGACATGCACCACGCGGGCGCCAAAGCTTCTGCCGGTCTTTGTTGAGGTTCCGGCATAGTCGCCGATGCCGATGATGTCCGCGCCAGCGTCCAGCAGCCGGTCAAGCTTGAAAGTGTAGTTGTCGAACATGGCACCGAGCGCGGCAAAGACATTGGCGATGATCTCGTCACGGCCGGTGTAGGTTCCGGCACAAGGAAATCCTGCCATCTCGGTCCATGTGGTCTGCGGCCCGATGTCTGCCATCATACCTTCAAAGTCGCGCCGGTCGTTGGCGTCGTAGTGAGCCTTTACGATCTCATAGGCAGTGCGCATGCCGGTCTCCTCAAGTCAAACCGGCTCTTCGCCGGGCAAATAGTCAGTCATCGATACTTTTCGGATAAGCGCTCCTGCCGGATTGTTTTCGATTCGCCCCGCGCCGGTGACACCAAGGAATTTGCCTGTCGAGCGCATGTCGTCGAAATTGTAGAAAAACGTCGATGCCACCGGAATGATGAATTCGCGGAAGGTGAACACATATTGGTTCTCTGCGAACTTCCAGGTCGTTGTCAGATCGACATCGCCATGCCCGCGCTGCACGCCGACAAGGCATTGCCAGGCATAGCGCTGCGAGGAAAGGTAGGTATGCTCATAAACGTGGTTCGGGCTGTAGGTGTAATGGGCGCGCAGGCCGATCAGATCCCGCGTCAGCTCCGGCGGCTTGCCCTCTTCACTGGCAACGCCGACACGGCCTGCCCTGAATATCTGCGCCACGCGCGGCTCACCGGGGTTCTCTCCCGCAGGGCGCACGATGGATCGGATTGAAAGCGCCGGTCCCGACTTGATGTTGAAGACGATTGTTTCCGCCTCGGCGGGAAGGCCCGCAAACACCAGATCGACAAAATAGGTGTCCGGTGCAACCAGGATCGCTTCGTAGTTGGCCGCGCCATCGGCTTCGCCGTCTGACCAACGCAGCACGGCTGGCGTATCAAACCAGAGGCTCAATGCACGACCATCTTCAAAGGCGATCCTGAATTTTTGACCCGCCAGCGCGTCTGTGGACGGCAGCCGGTTGGTCGCAATTCCGGCGGCGAAATCATCGAACTGCTTCCAGCCCTTGGGTGCTTGTTCTGCGTTCATGTCAAATTGTCCTTTCGCCAAACTCATTCAACAAAGGCCAGCGTCGGCAGGTCCACAGTTCCTGCGCCGCCATCCACGGTCACGACCGCTCCGTTGACCATGGTCGCTTCGCTGGAGGCGAGAAAGCAGACGACATTGGACACATCCTCCGGCGTTGCGGGCCGTCCGAGCGGCACGTCCCTCGTCACCAACGCATAAGCCTCCTCAACTGATTTCAGCCCATGTTTGGCAATGATATGCTCCATTTGCTCATCTGCCATTGCAGTGGTCACCCAGCCGGGGCAGACCGAATTTGTGCGCACGCCCTGACGCCCGTAGTCGCGGGCCAACGACTTGGCGAGACCAATGCAGGCGTGTTTCATCGTCACATAGCCGGCAGCGTCCGGTCCGGCGAACAGTCCCGCAATAGAGGCGAGTACTACAATATTGCCCTTGGATTTGATAAGCGCAGGCAGGCATTCGCGCGCGCTGACAAAGGCGGTGTCGAGATTAAGCCGTGTTGCGGTCGCCCAGGTTTCGTCCGACATCGAAATTGTCGGGCCGACGCCATGTCCGCCTGCATTGGCAATAAGAATATCAATGCCGCTGAAGCGCTCGACCGCGCTTTTGACCGCTGCTCGCATTGCGGTTCCATCAGCCGCATCGGCTGCGATTATCATGGCGCCCGTTTCTGCAGCGACCGCATCAAGCGGCTCCCTGCGCCGCCCGACCAGAACGACATTGCCGCCCTCGCTGGAAATCCGTCTTGCAACCGC
>JANMQE010000518.1:0-34766 GCA_031370195.1 Phyllobacteriaceae bacterium | reverse complement strand
GAATGCCACGGCCTCGCGCTTCACGCGGTCAACGGGCCCGATACGGGGTGAGCCTTGACTGAACAAGTCATTGTTTTTACTCAAAAAACGCCAAAATTTCGTCATTCCTGGGCCGCGAAGCGGAACCCGGAACCCGACCTGTCACGCCGAAGCCTCGGCGAAGGCGATGCCGTTGGTGAGTCAATTCAGGTGCAAATGACGCAATGCGGGACTGTGACCCGTCCAATAAAATGGTGCTGCGAGGGAGGATTGAACTCCCGACCTCATCATTACCAATGATGTGCTCTACCACTGAGCTACCGCAGCATCTGTCCGGGTGCGGCGGCTTGTGCCATAAGAGTGGTGGCAGCGCAAGCGTATCAGACCGGCATTTTCCAAACTTCGGCGCTGCAAAATTACCCCGGTTTCCTCTCGAAACCGGCCGGGATTCAAGATATCCAACACAGATGGACAAAGTTGAGCTAAAGCCGACAACAACCGCCGAGCGCCGCAAAGCACGCCTTGCAGAAGCACTGCGCGGCAATCTTGCCCGCCGCAAGGTGCGCAGCAGGGCAGCCAAGGCCGATCAAGACATCGACATCAAATCGGACGGCGAGGCTGGAGAAAAAACCACCGGACCCGTCACCGATTTTGATGTTGGCAAAGAACTATAACGCCTTCAAACCGCCATTAACCCAACACTAACCCTGTTCCTTGAACCGCGCGCGCCGATGGTTTAAAGCGGCGAACCGGAATTTCAGGGCATTTTCCCAAACACCAGCCGCCACTGTTGGCCGCGCACGCGAGAGACTGAACATGGATCGCATCAAAATCATCGGTGGCCAAAAGCTGAATGGCGTCATCCCGATATCAGGTGCCAAAAATGCCGCGCTGCCGCTGATGATCGCCGCGCTGATGACCGACGACACGCTGACGCTCGAAAACGTGCCTCACTTGGCCGATGTCGAACAGCTGATCCGCATTCTTGGCAATCACGGCGTCGATTATTCCGTCAATGGCCGCCGCGGCCACGATGGCTCGATGTATGCCCGCACCATCCATTTCACCGCCCGCGACATTGTCACCACAACGGCGCCCTATGAGCTCGTCTCCAAAATGCGCGCCAGCTTCTGGGTCATCGGCCCATTGCTCGCCCGTATGCATGAAGCCCGCGTCTCGCTTCCCGGCGGCTGCGCCATCGGCACAAGGCCGGTTGACCTGTTCATCGAAGGCCTCTCAACACTCGGCGCAAATATCGAGATTGAAGACGGGTATGTCGTCACCAAGGCTCCAAAGGGCGGCCTCATCGGCAACAAATACACCTTCCCGAAAGTATCGGTCGGCGCAACGCACGTCATGCTGATGGCCGCCGCCCTCGCGCGCGGCGAAACGGTCATCGAAAACGCCGCGATGGAGCCCGAGGTCGTCAACCTTGCCGATTGCCTCAATGCCATGGGGGCAAAGATTGAAGGCGCGGGAACGCCGACCATCCAGATTCAGGGCGTCACCCATCTGTCCGGCGCCCGCCACCGTATCATTCCGGACCGCATCGAGACCGGCACTTATGCCATGGCAGTCGCAATGACTGGCGGCGATGTTTTGCTCGAAGGTGCACGCCCCGAACTGTTGCAGTCGGCGCTCGATATTCTGGCGCAAACCGGCACGGAAATCACCACCACCAACTCCGGCATTCGCGTCCGCCGCAACGGCCACGGCATTGATCCCGTCGATGTGCGCACCGAACCGTTCCCCGCATTTCCGACCGATTTGCAAGCACAATTCATGGGCCTGATGACCAAGGCCAAAGGCGTTTCGCACATCACCGAGACAATTTTCGAGAACCGCTTCATGCATGTGCAGGAACTCGCCCGTCTTGGCGCGAAAATATCACTCTCCGGCCAGACAGCCACCGTTGAAGGCGTGGACAAGCTCAAGGGCGCACCGGTCATGGCAACAGATCTGCGCGCATCCTCAGCGCTCATCATCGCGGGCCTTGCCGCCGAAGGCGAAACCAATGTCAGCCGCATCTATCATCTCGACCGCGGTTTTGAACATCTGGAAGAGAAACTGTCGAATTGCGGTGCGAACATTGAACGCATCACCGGTTCTTAACAGAGTTTCTGTTGCGCTGCGGCATCTTGCACCCTAACTGGAAGCCGAAACAGGGCGCAGCCCGGAATGGTGGCCTGATATGGATTTGCTGAAACTTGCGGCGCTCGATGTGGAGGATCTGACAGTCATCTCCGCCTGCATGCAGGATGCTGTTCTGAAGACCGGCGAGATTTCCTATAATCCGCGCGACAAAAGAGTGGTGCTGCCGGTCAATCGCTACGCTTGGGAAAAAAGCGGCGAGCGTCTGGCCATCCCGGAGCGCCGCCGCGCTATATTGCATTTTGACCGCGTTCTGGCCGTCCGCACAACTGGCATTGATCGCACAAAACCGGAGGATGTGCTGGCAATATTGGCTGTGCAGTTTCTCGCTTCTGATGATCCTGCAGGAGTTGTGGAAATCACCTGCGCAGGAGGCGCAACCATAAGGCTGGATGTCGAATGCATCGAAGCGCAGTTGGCAGACCTCGGCGCTGCCTGGGCAGCCAAAGCCAAGCCCAAGCACGACGTTTGAGGAAATTGGCTGAATGGCACAGTGGCTCAGACAGTCCGATCCCGGTTTCACAGACAGCTTCAAGGCCTTTCTGACGACCAAACGCGAAGTCTCGGAAGATATTGACCGTGTCGTGCGCGAGATTGTTGCATCAGTCCGCGCAAATGGCGACATTGCGCTGATAGACTATTCAAAGCGCCTCGACCGCATTGATCTGACACCAGATACCCTTCGCGTAAGCGCACAGGAAATTGACAACGCTGTTGCGGGCGCGGACCAAAAAGTCGTCGCAGCGCTCATGTTGGCGCGGGATCGAATCGAGAGCCACCATAAACGCCAATTGCCAAAAGACGACCGCTATACAGACGCCATAGGCGTTGAACTCGGCTCGCGCTGGACGGCCATCGAGTCGGTCGGCCTGTATGTGCCGGGCGGCACGGCAAGTTATCCAAGCTCGGTCTTGATGAATGCCATTCCGGCCAAGGTCGCCGGTGTCGAGCGCATCGTCATGGTAGTGCCGTCGCCGGATGGAAAACTCAATCCGTTGGTGCTCGTTGCGGCCCGTTTGGCAGGCGTATCCGAAATCTACCGCATCGGCGGTGCGCAAGCTGTTGCAGCTCTGGCCTATGGCACTGAGACCATAAGCCCGGTCGCAAAGATTGTCGGCCCGGGCAATGCCTATGTGGCGGCTGCCAAAAGGCAGGTATTCGGCACCGTCGGCATCGACATGATCGCCGGTCCCTCCGAAGTGCTCGTCATCGCCGATAAGGACAACGACCCGGATTGGATAGCCGCCGACTTGTTGGCACAGGCCGAGCATGATGTGGCAGCGCAATCAATCCTCATGACCGACGACGAAGATTTCGCCTGCTCCGTCGAAAAAGCAGTTGAACGTCAGATACGCCTGCTGCCGCGCGGTGAAATTGCCGCGCAAAGCTGGCGCGACTTCGGGGCAATCATTCTGGTCGATACTTTGGCCAAGACAGTCCCGCTGGCCAATCGCATTGCAGCAGAACATCTCGAAATTGCAGTGGATGATCCCGAAGCCCTGTTTGAGGGTATAAGAAACGCCGGAGCGGTTTTTCTCGGCAAGCATACGCCGGAGGTCATCGGTGATTACGTAGGCGGCTCCAACCACGTCCTGCCGACAGCCCGGTCCGCCCGCTTTTCCAGCGGCCTTTCGGTGCTGGAGTTTGTAAAACGCACATCAATCCTGAAACTTGGTGCAGAGCAGTTGCGCATTCTGGCGCCGGCAGCCATGACACTGGCGTCAGTCGAGGGTCTGGACGCCCATCGCCGTTCGGTTGGCATACGTCTCAACCCCGGGGAGCCGGATGAGTATTGACGCCGCAAATTCCCGTCTTGTTGACATCACGCTCGATGAAACCATCGGGCGGGCGACACCCGATGTTGAGCATGAACGTGCGGTCGCCATCTACGATCTCATTGAGGAAAACTCGTTTCAGCCCGTTGGCGATACCGCAGGCGGACCCTACAAGCTCAAATTGTCGCTCGTCGAAACCCGCCTCGTCTTCTCGATAAGCCGGGAAGACGGAACACCCGTCATAACGCACATCCTGTCGCTGTCGCCATTCCGGCGCATCGTCAAAGACTATTACATGATTTGCGAAAGCTATTATGAGGCGATCCGGCATTCGACGCCAAGCCAGATTGAAGCCATCGACATGGGAAGGCGCGGCCTGCACAATGACGGTTCGCAAACGCTTGTAGACCGTCTCGAGGGCAAGATCACCATTGATTTTGACACCGCGCGGCGGTTGTTCACACTGGTCTGCGTCCTGCATTGGCGAGGGTAGGTCAATCTTGGCAGCAAATGACAATGGAAAAGCGGTATCAAAGGGGCTGAGTTCAGTCCTATTCATGTGCTCCATGAACGCCATCCGATCCCCTATGGCCGAGGAAATTGCCAAACGCGTACTGCCCAAAAGTACATACGTGCAATCAGCAGGAGCGCGCAAAGGCAAGCCTGACCCCTTCCTTGAAATCATCCTGCAAGAGGCGGGCATGGCCGGCGCAGTCCACGAGCCGCGCGCACTGGAAGAGCTGGAAGATGATTTTTTCGACCTTGTCATCACCCTGTCGCCAGAGGCACATCACAGCGCTTTGGAACTGACCCGCGCAAACCCGGTAGAAGTGGAATACTGGCCAATGCCCGATCCATCCATCGCGACCGGTACACGCGAACAGATCATCAATGCCTATCGCGACGTTTTTCAACGGCTTCGCATGCGCATTGAAACCCGGTTTGCGAACAAGACGATTAATTATGACCTGTGAGCGCGACAGGCCAAGAGTCCTTTTGGAAATTCGTTATGCCGAGTCAAAAATGGTGATTTTTGTGCATCGGAGCGGAGCGTACGCCGGGGACCCCGCCAGCGGTTTGCCGCTTAAGGCCGGGGCAAATATGCGTACGTGAGCACCGAAGCGCAGAAAAGCGCCATTTGCAGACCGGCATAGCGTATTTCGAGACGGACTCTTATTCACAAGCCAGACATTATCGGATAGGTAACGCGAAAATTTCCAACCGGACAGTCCGGATTTGGACCCAAAGGGACTACATGACCAAAGAAGAAGTGTTGGAATTTCCAGGGGTGGTGACTGAACTGCTCCCGAACGCGATGTTTCGCGTCAAGCTCGAAAATGAACATGAAATCATCGCCCACACAGCCGGCCGCATGCGCAAGAACCGCATCCGCGTGTTGACCGGCGACAAGGTTCTGGTCGAAATGACACCCTATGACCTGTCCAAGGGTCGCATCACATATCGCTTCAAATAGACCGCATCAGGTGCGCCGGGGCCATTTCATGAGTGCTTTGCAAAAGCTCATCCTCGCCTCCGGTTCTCCGCGCCGTGTGGAATTGCTTGCACAAGCCGGGATTGAACCGGACCGGCTTTTCCCGGCAGGCATCGACGAAACGCCGGGTCGCAACGAACATCCGCGTTCGCTCGCCAAACGGCTTTCTTATGAAAAGGCCGAGAGAGCAAAGTCAGGTCTGTCATCCGACGAAAGCGCTCGGGATTGCTATCTTCTCGCAGCTGATACCGTCGTTGCCGTTGGCCGCCGCATCCTGCCGAAAGCGGAACTGATAGACGAGGCCAACTACTGCCTGCGTCTTCTGTCCGGGCGCTCGCACTATGTGTACACTGGCGTTTGCCTCGTCACACCGAAAGGCAAGTTCCGCCAGAAACTGGTTGAGACCAAAGTCCGCTTCAAGCGACTTTCAAAAGACGAGATTGACAGCTATCTCGCGTCTGGAGAATGGCGCGGCAAAGCGGGAGCCTATGGCATTCAGGGGCTTGCAGGCACGTTTGTCGTCAAGCTTGTTGGCTCCTACAGCAACGTCGTTGGCTTGCCGCTTTACGAGACCGTCGGCCTGCTGACCGGCGAAGGATTTGATGTTCGGTTCAAATGGCTTGCTGCGGCACCGTGATTTCAAATGACCAGTGAACCTGAAAAGTCCAAAGTCATTCCGCTGCGTGCAAACCGGCCTTGCCCGGAATGCAAACGTGAATCGTCGCGTGAATTCTGGCCATTCTGCTCCCGTCGCTGCAAGGAGGTGGACATGAACCGTTGGCTCTCAGGTGCCTACGCAATTCCCGTGCGCGATGATGAAGACGAAAACCCGGGTTCGACACCAGAAGAAAACTAAACGGATTCACGCTCTTTTCATGCCGGCCTGCTAATCTGCAGCGGATTTCAATGACGGATTGGCTCATCTTGCAATGAACCCGGTGACCATCGCGATTGTCGGCACAGGCTTTGTTGCCGACTATTATATGACAACCATGGCAGGTCACCCAGAGCTTGTTTTGGCGGGCGGTTTTGACACGGACGTGCAGCGATTGGCTGATTTCTGTGCCTTTCACAAAGTGCGCAGCTATTCTGACTATGCCACTCTGCTTGCCGACAACACCATCTCGATTGTCGTCAACCTGACCTCGCCGCAGGCGCATTTTGCTGTGTCCCGAAGAGCACTTGAGGCAGGCAAGCACGTTTACTCCGAAAAGCCGCTGGCCATGAATTTGAGCGAAGCGGAAGCGCTTGTAGCGCTCGCTCAAAGCAAAGACCTCGTCCTTGCCTCCGCACCTGCCAACGGGCTCAGCGATGCCAACAGGCTTGTGGCGGAGAAGTTGAAATGCGGCACCATCGGCACGCCGCGTCTGGTCTATGCCGAGATGGAAGATGGGCCGGTGTTCCGCGAGAAGTGGCAGGCATGGAAGAGCCGTTCGGGGGCAGTCTGGCCAGGCGCTCACGAGTTCGAAATCGGCTGCACGCTTGAGCATGCCGGTTATGCA
The DNA here is from genome assembly GCA_031370195.1 of Phyllobacteriaceae bacterium. GTDB lineage: Bacteria > Pseudomonadota > Alphaproteobacteria > Rhizobiales > Rhizobiaceae > JANMEX01. Next base: position 27,867 of record JANMQE010000518.1, on the reverse strand, counting down.
TTGTCATGGTTGGTCGGGCTGTTCGGCCCGGTAGAAACATTGACCAGCTTCTCCGCCTTGACTTTCCCGGACAAGGGCGAGGGCGCGCGCGGGCATGGTCTGGCCGCGGACTTCTCGGTTGGTTGTCTGCAATTCAAGTCCGGTATCGTTGCACGCCTGACCTCCGGCCTTGCTGCGCCACGAGACCGGTCGCTGACGATTCTTGGCGACAAAGGGTCAATCACAGTACGCGACTTGTGGGACAATCGCTCGACAGTTCATCTTGAGGAAACAGAAGCACCGCGACCCTTGCCGCAGAAAGTGCTCCGTCGCGCGGAGGCGAAATTGGGCAAAGCGCTGCCGTTCAAACTTGTGCCGGGGCGGAAACTTGTTTACCCAGCTGTGCCAGCTCAGCGCTTGCCTGCCTATCCATCGCAGATTGATTTCATGGCCGGCGTTGCCGCACAGGCAGCGATGATAAGCGGCTCAATGCCCGCCTTTTACTCCGGAGCGGTATCATTGCATATAACAGAACTCGCGCTCGCATTGCATCACGGTCAGTCATTGCCGCAGCCTTACAGGGTCAGAAATCTATGCTGAAGTCAGGCACTTGGCGGCTGCGCCATCACTAGTGAAATCGCGCGCAAAACTGCCGCGCTCTCTGACATCGGCATGATGGCGTGATCGGTCTCGCCTCGCCGCAGCGCGTCCATTACAGCTTGCCCCTGAAATGAAAGGCCATGTCCTTCATATGGAAACTGCATGATCCTGTGGCCGGGGAACGGCAGCCGCGCAAACACTCTGGCAGCAGTGCCGCCTTTTGACAGCGACATCGCCCATCGCGCCAAGCGGCTGGTACCGACCTCAAGGCGCCGGGCACGCACAAACGGGTCGCTGATCCGGATTATTCCTTTGCCGCCCTTGATCTGGAATGTGTTGGCAAGGGTTTTGTCCAGCCCGCATTCCAGACTTGCAACAGCATTCGCGTAGTGAAGCCTGTACGAAGCGCGCATATCGACGCCACTTGGCGCGGCTTGCCAACTGCCGGAGATTGTTTCCGGCTCGCCCAGCAAATGTATCGTCAACGACAACGCATAGACACCCAGATCAAGCGAAGCGCCGCCGCCGAGGGCCTTGTTGAACAGACGGCTTTTGGGGTCATAGTCATTCTTCCACGACAAGGTTCCGGAAATTGACTGGATCACGCCAATGGAACCGTCTTCGATCATTCTTTTGACGGCGGCAATTCCGGGCAGGAAGCGAATCCACATGGCCTCCATCACAAAGACATTGTTGCGCTGCGCCTCGCGAAACAGCAGGTCGGCTTCAGCCTTTGTCAACGCGACCGGCTTCTCAATCAGCACGGCTTTTCCAGCATTTATTGCCAGCAGGGCTTGTGACAAATGCATCGAGTTCGGCGAGGCAACATAGACAATATCAACGTCCTCGTCGGCCATGAATTGGTCTACATCGCAGTAAGCCTTCTGCGCGCCGGATTTGGTCGCAAAAACGTCTGCAGAAGACTGATCACGCGACAATACTGCTGTGAGACGCGCATCGCTCAGCTGGGCCAAATCTGTGGCAAAGTCCAACGCAATGCGGCCTGTTCCGATAATGCCCCAACCGAATGACCTGCGCGCCGACTCATCCTTCTTGATCTCTGCCAAATACCCCGGCCCCCGGTCCCAACTGCCGAATCTGCAACAGTCTGACGTCAGACTAGCGGAAACTACCAGCGAGTTGAACCAGCCATTCATTTTGCAGCATTGCGGCTGGACAGGCCGGAAACTCATGCTATAACCCGCCCGCTTCCGGTAACACCAATCGCCCGGAAAGACGCTGGCAAACGTCAGCGTCACAGTTGCCCAGGTAGCTCAGTTGGTAGAGCAGCGGATTGAAAATCCGCGTGTCACTGGTTCGATTCCGGTCCTGGGCACCACAACACTTATTGAAAATGCACACCACGGAACTGCGCATCCGTGATGCTTAGCATCCCTTCATTCGCCACCCGCATCCACCAGCGAAAATGCTGCATTTTGGGATGACACTTTCCGCCAAAGAATTGTCCGCTCTTTGCGAGGCTTCTGTCTTACTCACGCCGCAAACAGTGAAGCCACAGGGTTTCTGGACAGTGGATTTTGAGCATCTCGACAAGCACTTGGCGGCGCTTACCAGCGAGAGATCTTGCACCCAAACCTGTTGCAACGGAGGAAATCGTACTACCGGTCTGCAAAATCTCCGACGCAAATGGTTAATCTGACCGTACGTAACAATTTTTGATCGCCCATCCTTAAAGCTGTATTCATCGTCAATTCAAACGCTTGTCTGGTTAATCGACTTTTGGTCGATCTGAATGTCATCAAAACGCACTGCCCTCACTCAAATGGGTGATTGCCAACCCGTTATATTCGTGATGAAGTTAAGTCAAGGCGCACATTATTGAGCAATTTGGACCTGCAACAACTATTGTTGCGGGAGCAAGGCAGTCATGCGCAGATGTCAACTTTCGCAGTTATTCATGATACGAGCATAGAACTGCAATTGCAGATCGCCAATGCTTTGCGCAATACCCCGGATGTAGATTTTGATCTTGGGCCTGGCGTGGCCAAGATCAGTCTGATTTCTCCTGGAGAGAAATTTCCGGAAGACACGGTTGCAAGCCTTTACCTTTATCACTTGGAAATCGACAAGTTTCTTCGCAACCAGCGGCTTCTGCCGGATCCGGTAAATGACCGCCAGTTCCGTAAACCACCTCTGCCATTGCAATTGCGCTATCTGCTCACGCCACTCGGCGATGATGAGCCAACCAATCATTTGGTGCTCGGTCGCGTTTTGCAGCACTTTCATGACAATCCGGTGTTTTCCACGGTTTCAGGCGTACCTGTCGGCAACAGTTTCGGCGGTGCCAGCCGTGAAATTCGCGTTCGGCCAGACATGCTTTCCCTCGAACAGCTGACGCAGATGTGGAGCGCATTTTCAGCACCCTATCGCGCGGCGGTCTCGTTCCTTGTTGAAGTCATCGCAATAGATTCCGGCCAATCGCCAGTCGAGATTGTGCGCACAGCGGAGCTCATCCCGGCGACCGGCCTCATGAGGAGGCCGTCATGACCGTCTTCGCGTCGTCGCCGCTTTCATGTCGTCAGGTTTTGGTGCGCGGAAGAGTGAATGAGGCAGTCACTGGCAAGGTGTTCAAGGACTTTGCCGCAACCCTGTCTTTCTCCACCGCGACAGGGCAGGGAACAATACCCGCCAGTCTGTTGGTAAAGCCCGGCGGCCATTATGCCCTGCAGCTTGATCCGTCGCGCGCCATGCCTGATTTGTCGAAGGGCGGGCCGGTAACACTGAAGCTGGACATCATCATTCCAGGCCGCTCGCCGCTGGTTCAAAGCAAAATCATTCCCGCTGCCGATTTTGCCTTCATTTCCAAGCCGGTGAAAGTCGGATCGCAAACACTGGCCGCGACGGTCATTTCGGGTGCGCCGTTTGTATTTGATTTCACGCTTCCGGCAACGCCAGTCGGCCTTCGAGGCATCATCCTGAACAAGCACGACCCGGACACTCCATTGGCAGGTGTGAAAATTCGCGCCGGAGCAGCGCCGCAAGTGCTGAGCGCCGCCAGCGGACGGTTTGCAATCACTGCCCTGCCGGTCACCGAGACCGTCAGTATCCAGATGGAAGGCACAGGCCCGGTCGAGACCTTTGTCTTCCGGCCTGACTACGACATCCCCGTCAACACAATCACGCTCTCGCTTGGCAGCTGAGCCTGCATGGAGGTTTCACATGGCTGAATATCTTGCACCTGGTGTCTATGTCGAGGAGATACCATCCGCCAACAAGCCCATTCAGGGCGCTTCAACGTCTACCGCCGGTATGGTCGGCATGACGGAAAGAGGCCCGGCCAATGTGGCCACGCTCGTCACCAGCCTTGGCGATTACGCCCGCAAGTTTGGCGGCGCGCTCGATCCGCTGATGTTTGATCAGGGCAGGGACGGCCTTCCATATGCCGCCGAAGGGTTCTTCACCAACCTTGGTGCCAGGCTCTATGTGGTCCGCATCGTTGGCGCTGCCTTTGCCAACTCTGCGGTTTCACTTCTGGCCAAGGACAGCGCGGTCACCAGTGCGGCAAGGCTGGCATTCGGCGTCAACAAGGATGCCACCACAGTTTCATTAAGTGGTGGCGACGGCATCACCGCCGCTTACGCCAACACGCTTTTGGTCTCAGACGGCGACCGCAATGAAGCGCTCTCTCTAAAGGCGGCGGTTCCTTTTGCCACAACCGCCTATGTTCCAGGCGGCCTGTCGCTCGCAATTCCCAAGAGCGCCGCAGCAGTTCTGTCAAAAGCAACAGTCCTGACATTGACGCAGCCGGGCGCGCTCGACAAGGATTTGGCCGTTGCCACCAATGTGGTCACACTGAAAGATGCGTCGAACATTGTGGCCAATGATTTCGTGCTGATCCATGACGCCGCAGACATGGGATCACACAGCGAATTTGCCGAAGTGGCCAGCATTGATGCCACCAAGAAAATCATCACGCTGAAAGCCAATGTCACGACCGCGCATGGCAAAGGCTCGCAGATCAGAAAAGCCGCCAATTCTGCAACGACAACGACCATAGCCACAGCCGCGGCAGTCTCAGCCAATCCGGTTCAGCTCTCGCTGACGGCCTACGCCGGGATCGTAGCCAACACGGCTCTGCTCTTGGAGAACGGTGCGGGCGCGTCCACACGTGTCGTGGTCACAGATATCATCAAACTTGCGACACTGGCAGACGGCAAGAAAATGGCCAACAGTTTTCCCGCTGGTGCGTCGGTGTCGGCAGGCATTTCGGTCGTTAACGTCACTGCTCGCTGGCCGGGCCTGTGGGGCGACCGGCTGAAAGTCACCGCCGGACCATCTGCTCTGGTGAAAACCACGTTGAGCGACCCGGCAGGCGCCACTGCCACGACCATAAACCTGACGACCGCATTCGGCCTTTTTGTCGGTTCTGTCATCGTCATCGGTGACCCGGCGAAGGAAACAACACAAAGCGCATTGGTAGCCGCCGTCAACACGGCTACCGGTCAGGTCACGCTTGCCTCGCCCTTGGCAACGGCCGCACTTGCCGGTGCCATGGTCACCAGCCAGGAATTCTCGCTTTCCATCGAGCGAGTCGACAAGCTCAGCGGCAAAGTGGTCGAGAGCGAATTCTTCGACCGGCTGTCGCTTTCCGCCGATCATCCGCGCAATGCGCTCAAACTTCTGGGCAGCTGGGATGTGACCGCTAAGACACCATCGGAGTCCGGTGCGTCGCAACTGATCCGTCTGTCACTTCCCGTAGCGCCGCCGTCGGCCATCCTGCCGTTTGTCACCGGAGTTTCCCGTTTCATGACGGGCGGCAATGACGACAAGGATGGTGTGAACGACCAGACATATGTCGGCGTGGCCAACGAAAATCCGGCACAGCGCACGGGAATTCAGGCATTGGAAAATGAGCCGACGATCAGCCTTGTCTCAGTGCCCGGGCGCACATCCGTTGATGTTCAGAAGGCGTTGGTCGATCACTGTGAAAAGATGCGCTACCGCTTCGCGGCAGTCGATGTTCCGCTTGGCAGCACGCTGGCGCAGGCCCGCGCACACCGGCAGAATTTCGACAGCACAAGGGTAGCAGTCTATTATCCGGGCCTCGCCATCGCCAACCGGTTTGGCAATCCGGGTGACCGGATGGCTATCGGCTCGGCGGGCCACATGCTCGGTGTCATCGCTCGCACGGATATTACAAGGGGCGTCCACAAAGCTCCGGCAAACGAGGTTATCCAAGGGATACTCGCCCTGGAAACAGCGTTGACCAAGGGTGAGCAGGATATTCTGAACCCGATCAACCTCAATTGCCACCGCGACTTCCGATCGGAAAACCGGGGTCTGCGCGTTTACGGCGCGCGGGTCGCGACGTCTGATCCCGAATGGAAATACATAAACGTGCGCCGTCTGCTGCTGTTCATTGAACAGTCGCTCGACACCGGGCTGCAATGGGCGGTGTTTGAACCCAATGACCAGCCGCTATGGGATCAGGTCAAGCAGTCGATCACCGGTTTCCTCGACACGGTCTGGAGGTCAGGTGCGCTTGAGGGTCAGACGCGCGAAGAGGCGTTCTTCGTCAACATCGGCTACAAGGTGACGATGGAACAGGCCGACATCGACAATGGCCGTCTCATTGTTGAGATCGGTGTCGCACCGGTCAAACCCGCCGAATTCGTCATCGTCCGCATCAGCCAGAAAACCCGTGAAGCAACGTCGTGATGACGTCTGTCCAGAAGAATATGGCGAAGGAGCAAAACCATGCCAGAACGCAATGACCCCTATGCCCAGTTCAATTTTGTTCTCAAGATTGACGGGATTGACGTCGCCGGCTTTTCCGAAGTCAGCGGCATATCGTCAGAGAGCGATATCATTGAATACCGCGAGGGCTCCGACGCCTCGCGGGTCCGCAAACTGCCAGCCCTGCGCAAGGTCGGCAACATCACGCTCAAGCGCGGCTACACGCAAAATCTCGAGCTTTGGAACTGGCGCAAGACTACGCTGGATGGGCTCACACAACGCAAGAACGGCGCGGTGGTGCTGCGCGACGAGCATTCCAACGACAAGCTGCGCTGGGAGTTCTTCGAGGGCTGGATTTCAAAATATGAAGGTCCGGCACTCAATGCCACGGCCAACGAGGCGGCGATTGAATCCATCGAAATCGCCATCGAAACGCTTGAACTGAAACTGCCGAGCTGAGTGCTGTAGCCATGCAATTCACACCGGGTCTTTATCGCCAGGCTGTTACTCCGGTTAGGCCGTCCGGCTTTCTGGCGCGGGGCGATATTCCGGCACTGCTTGGCTATGCGCGCAAAGGACCCACGGCGTTTGCAGAAGACGGCACCAACGATCCCGCAGGCATTCCTGTAAGGCTGCATTCCTTGGGCGAGTTTGAAGAGCTGTTCGGAGGGCCGCTCAATCACGGGTTCCTGTGGCACAGCGTCAAGGGGTTCTTCGAGAACGGCGGCGCGGCCTGTTATGTCATCCGCGTCGTCTCGCAACAGGCGAAAGCTGCCGAAGCTGTCCGCTCGCGTCTGGACGATGTGAAGGACAAACCGGTGCGCAGGGTCAGTTGGCGTGCGCAAGCGTCCTTCCCCTGGCTGACGATTGATCCACGCAAGCGCAGTACCAGTCTGCAAGATGAATCGGCGTCATGGGTGCAAACCTTTGAGCAGGTAATCCGCGACTATGGCATGCGCACGCCCGATACCGGAGCGCATGGCAATGGGCTGACTTTGCGCGTGACGCGCACAGCAAATGTGCGGACTGAAACAGTGGTCGATAGCGCAGATGCGGGCAATGTGTCGTCTGTGCACTCGCTCGCCGGTCTTGAAGTCGGTTCGATCCTCGAACTGACACAGACGGGCGCAGACGGGCAAAGCGTTGCAACGATCCGGAAGCCGTTCAAGATTGACGCTGCACGGCAAAAGATCGTCTGGAGCAATGACTTTGCCGGGAGCGGCTTCGATCGGTCAAAGCCGATCCGCCTGACCAGTGTCGAGTTTGATGTTGCGATCTATGGCGAGGGAAAACTGCTGCAGGGTTTTGCCGCACTGTCGCCAAATCCCGCCCACAGCCGCGCCTTCTCCAAGGTGCTGACGGCATCCTGCAGAACAGTGGATTTTGCGCCCGCAATACTTGGAGCAGACGATTCTGAGGTCCTGCAAGAAGAAGCATCCGTCTTTCTTGCGACTGTTGACTGGACAATGAAGGACACCTGGCCCCCGGAAGGCGACTATGATCTGGGCGGCGGCGTCGACGGCTTGGATAGCATCAGGAAACAGGACTGGCTGAACTCGTTCCTGCCCGTCAGGCGGCTGTTTGATGCAGCCATGATTGCCGGGCCGGATATCGTCCTGCCGCCGGCCGGACTGCCGCTGTTTGAAATCGTTCCCAGCGATGCAGCCGACTGTTGCGACTTGTCACCCGTAGAGCCCGGATATTTTCGCGGGCGGGTAACGAGCATCGGCAGCGACGGCATTGAGTTTGATCTTCCGGGCGTGAGTGTGGAAGTGAAGGGACCGGGGCGCACGGCAACAACCGGCGTTGACGGCAGCTTTCTGGTGAGTGATATCGGACTGTCGCTGGTGACCATAAAACTTTCCAAAACAGGGTTCGAGCCGCTTGAATTTCAGGTTCAGCCGTTTGCCTATGTACCGTCAATTCCGCTCCCACTGTCGATAACAGCGATCTCCGCGCCAACAGTTTTCCAGAACGACGAGATCATTGAGTTGCAGACAGCCATGGCCAATCCGGCCAATGTCGGACCATACAAGATCGCGTTTGTCGACCCGCCTTCGCCAAGCCTGCGCATTGACCAATTGACCACATGGCGCGCGCGCCTCGGCGACAGCGCGCGTATGGGGTTCTTTGCGCCTTGGCTCAACATCCCCGCCACCAGCCGCAACGGCGCATTGCTGCCTGCAATCTCGCTGCCACCGTCCGGCCATGTTGCAGGTGCGTTTGCGCAAGCGGAGGCGGCGATCGGCATTCACCGCACGGGTGCAAATCTTCAGTTGCGCTATGTCGAAGGCGTAACGCTGGCCATTGATGACCGGCTGCAGGAGGGTTTGAACCCCATCGGCGTCAACGCAATCCGTGCCCTTCCAGGGCGTGGCATTCGCATCTTCGGCACGCGCTCGCTGTCCTCAGATGCGGAGTGGCGCTATCTCACCACCCGCCGCATTGTGGACGCAGTTGAAAAGTCGCTCGAAAGCGCGCTGCGCTGGATGGTGTTCGAGCCAAACAACCTGATCACGCGTCATTCAGTCGAGGTCAGCGCCTCGATCCTGCTCGACCGGCTGTTCCGTCAAGGTATCTTGTCCGGCACGCTGCCGGAAGGCGCTTACTCGGCCAAATGCGATTTGGAGAACAATCCGGATCCCGTCCGCGATGAAGGCAAGCTGGTCGTCGAAATCGGTATTGCACCAACCCAGCCGTTTGAATTCATCTATTTCCGCCTTGGCCACGAGTTCGAGGCCATGCAAGTGACGGAGCTGTAACCATGGATTTCCTTGGACCGCTGCCCGCATTCAACTTCTATATCTCGCTGATCGACTCATCGGCGTCTGCGATAGCGCAGGTCGCTAGTGTCGCCGGGGATTTTCTGCTCGGCGGCTTCTCTGAATGCACTGGGCTCGAAAGTGAAATCCAGATTGAGGACTATCGCGCCGGCGGCCAGAATGACCGGGTGTTTCGCTTCCCGACGCGTGCCAATTACACCAATATCACTCTGTCGCGCGGCATTGGCTTTTCTGAAGACCTCTATCTTTGGCATGACGAATTTTTGCAAGGCAAAGGCAAGCGCCGCAACGGCATGATCTACCTGGCAAACGAGCTCCGTGTGCCGATCAAATGCTGGTCGTTTGAAAGCGGCATCCCGGTCAAATGGTCTGGCCCGGCGCTTAACGCGACATCGAGCGCGCTGGCGATTGAGAAACTCGAAATAGCTCATGAAAAACTCAAGCTGACATTCAGCCCGGGCATGGGCGCAGCGGCGCTCAAGGGCGCGGTGGGGTTATAGTCATGGCAGTGGATGTAAAAATCGGAACGGTGGAAACAACGCTCACGGCGACCGATCCGGACGTGCTGCGCTCGCCGCAATTCATGGCCGAGATTGTGCGGCTGGTGAAAGAGGAACTGAAGCGCGAACAGATGGTCGAAGCGCAGCGGTCTGTGGACACAACATTCGTCCAACAGCCACCCGGCAGGAGGTTGTAGGCCATGGTCCAGCTGACATTCCAGATGCTCAAACCCGACGGAACCCCGGACGGATCAACGCCCATCTCACTTGAATACTCGCCATCGGACCTGTCGTTCACTAAGGCCGCCCAATACGCCGAAGTCGCTATCCCCGGTCTTGAGCAGCCCATCCTGCAGTTCGTGCGCGGCGATGCGGAGACGCTCTCTCTGGAGCTCTTCTTTGATGCCACAAGTACAGCCAAGGGTGTGACCAAAAAGGATGTCGCCGCTGAGGTGAACCAGTTCTGCAAGATGGTTTCCATCAAGGGCGAGCATCACATGCCGCCGCTTTTGAAAATCATTTGGGGCGACAGTTTCCCCGGCAATGCCATGGGACATTCCAAGACCACGGAGAACTTCTTCAAGGCCGTCGTTCTCTCGGTCACACGCAAATACACGCTGTTCAATTCATCCGGCGCACCGCTTCGGGCAACCGTCTCACTGTCACTCAAGCGCCATGCGACCATCGAAGAGCAGATCAACGAGATCGGCTACAAGTCAGCCGACCACACCCGTTTGCATGTGGTGAGCCAAGGCGAAACATTGCCGCTCATTGCCCATGACGCATTTGGTGATGCAGGCCTCTGGCGCGTGATTGCCGAACACAACGGCCTTGCCAATGCGCGCGACATCGCGCCCGGAACGCGGCTCGAACTGCCACCGCTGGTGACATGATGGGCGCGGAAACCTTCTACACCGACTATAATTTTCTGGTCCCCGCGTTCCAGATCAACCTCGAGCGCGGAACTGCCGGCGCGCTCGTGATGCGCGACGTGCAGGAAATCACGTTCACCGATGACATGGCCGCGCCCGGATTCTTTGAATTTGTGCTGCATGACTGGGACCCGGTGTCCAAGGCCGTGAAATATTCCAGCCCGTGGGATGCCAAAGGCAACCCGAAGAAAATCGGCAATGAGGACGCGCCGAATTTCGAGCCAGGAACTAAAGTGTCGCTGTTGTTCGGCTATGTCGGCAAGCCCGGCATTCAGGCTGTCATGAACGGCGAAGTCGTCTCGATGGCGTCATCATTTCCGGCAAGCGGTTTGCCCTCAGTGCGTATCCGCGCGGTGGATGCAGATTACCGCGAACTGCAACGCAAGCAGGTGCTCAGCAAATGCAACGGAACCGTCAAAGAGATCATCCAGAAACTGTGCAGCGACAATGGCTACGACCCGGACCTCAGCGAGATAACGGAACCCGGTGAGAAAAAGAACAACGTTGTCGTCGAAGGTACACTCTACGACGCGCTGGCAAGCCGGGCCAAGGACCTTGGCATGTTCTTCACCTTCGTCCACCCGCCTGAGCGACCAAAGGGTTCGGCGGCTGCAACAACACCGCCAAAGACCAAGATCCAGTTTACCAAGCTCACCGCCAAGAAATCAGACCCTGTCGCCGAGTTCAAATGGGGGCGTACGCTTCTGTCGTTCGCTCCGGTCATGTCAGCATCCGCCCAGGTCTCGCAAGTCATTGTCCGCGGCGCCAATCCGATGGAAAAGAAAGACAAGCGCAAAGTCGATGTCATCAAGAAGTTTTCCGATGTTCCCTACCTAGCCGATGCGCTCGGCCCGACCGGGTTCAAGGCGCTTGAGGCATCAGGCAAGGGCATCACAGAAGTCATCAAACCCAGCAAGGCGCTGTCCACGGAAGATGCCGAAAAGGAGGCGATCAAGCGCCTCGTGGAAATCGCCAACTCCCTGATCACCGCAAGCGGCACTGCCATCGGCCTGCCGTCACTGCGCTCGGGCAAAACGATCAAGATTGTCGATACCGGAGCAAGGTTCGATGGCGTCTACCGGCTGACACAGACAACACACACCATCGGCGCGTCTGGCTACACCACAAGTTTTCAGGCCCGCAAGGAGGTGTTGCAATGAGCGACGACTTGGCTCCGGCACTGGTGCTTGGAAAGGTGATTGAGACCCAGTCAAGCATCGAGGGCCTGATGGTGCGCATCGAACGGTTTGACCAAGGCGAAGGCATGGAGTCGGACTGGATGCTGGTCTGCGGCCCGATGGCCGGTGAAAAGGCGGGCTTCTGTTTTATGCCTGAAGTCGATGACACGGCGGTCGTCGCCTTCTGTGGCGAACGTCCGATTGTGCTTGGCTATCTGTTCGCCGGCGGCGTCGAAACGCCGACGAGCGATCCAAAAGAACGCATGATCCAGTCACGCGATGGCAACGCGCTGCTCCTGATCGACGGCGACAAAAGCGGCATCACGCTGCGCGACAAACACAATAACGAAATCACCATGAACGCCGATGGCATCACAATCAAAACCGACAAGGACTTCACAATAGAGGCAGGCGGCAAGGCAACAATCAAGGGATCAACCGTGGAGTTGAACCCATGAACATCCAGCTTCCTGATCCCGCAAGTTTTGGTGGTGCCGTGGTTACTGGCTGGACGGTGGAAACTGCGGGTGGAGCAGAGAAACTGTCTGGCGTCATCGTCGTAAAAGCGGCCTATGATCTGGCTGATCTGGGTGGCCCGCAAAAGTCGATGGTCCGCATTTCTGACAAAGCCCGGTTTGAAATTGTCTACGCAGATTCCGGTGTACCGATTGTCGACACCAAGGGCACATCCACAACCACCGACGACAAAGTTATTGGCTATGATCTCCTGCGTGAAGGCGACGTAGCCCTGCAGAAAGCGCGCGCGGACGTCGTGGTCAAAGGCTGGAGCGGTGCGGGCGTTGAGGGTCGTGTCTTTGTTGACGCAAGCCAATGGCTGTTCCGTGCGACATCTGCGACCGGTGCGCCTGATGTCGCACGCAATCTGTTCGGCTGGCACTCGCGAACCGAGGACAATCGCAAAACCGGCACGCCAGAGACCTACCTGCCAAACCACAACCCGGACCCGCAAATCCGCGACGAGTTGCCTTCGGCATATGGACCTGAATTCAACAACTTTTACCGGCGGAGCACCGGGTTTAGTTCAATAGGGTCAGCGCAATCGCAGGCTCTACCGTCCGGCAAACACGTGTCGATCTCAAAGAAGACAAGCACAACCACTGAGAGCCTCAATTTCGCCTTGCCTGATCTTGCCATGAAAGCACGGCTTCGCTGCTGGTGTGGCGACTGCGAGGACAAGCCGGGGCACTGGAGCATCAGGCAAACGATCCCGCTGGTACCGGACACGCTGATCGTCGAACCTGCAGCCAACAAGGCCGAAATCCTCTGGCGCGGCATGTTTGAGTGGGACGAGGCAGGGGATTTGCCCAACACGCGCAAGCCCATCGAATGGCGGCTGGCGCAGGTTATGGAAGGGTCAATCTGATGGCCAAACCCATCGCCACCAAAACCGGCATTTGCTTTGCCTTTCCGGACATCCTGAAAACGCAGGTCGGCCCTGCGGTCGTACCAATGCCATATCCAAACATCGCGCAATTGTCCGCTGCGGACGATACGGCAAAGAATGTCAATGCTGGCGGCAAGCCGGTCATTTTGAAAACCAGTAAGATAACGAGCTCATCCGGAGGCGAGCCGGGCGCCCTTAAAGGCGTATCCCAGCCGTTCCACCTTGGAAAATGCACATTCGAGACATCGTCCCAAACCGTCAAAGCCAACGGCAAAGGCATCGTCCGCCAATTCGACTCCACCAAGCAGAACGGCGGAAATGCGATGGGCCAGGTGATGGTTGGATTGGCAACTGTGCTGGTGGGAGACTGACCATGGCGGTGGTTGTTAGCGGCAATATCGGTGAAGGTTTTCTCGGCAAAGGCTGGAAGTATCCCATCCGCGTCAACGCGCGCGGCGGGCTGGACTGGTCGCAAAGCGATGCCTCGATCAGCGAGGCGATCTGGATCATCCTGTCAACGCCGCGCCGCTCGCGCATAATGGAACCGGAGTTTGGCTGCGCCATTCATGACTACCTATTCGCGCCCAACAATCCGGCAACGCGCGCCACGGTCGAAGCAGAAGTGCGTACCGCTCTTGTGCGCTGGGAGCCGCGCGTTGACGTCATCGGCGTGCGGGCGACCGCCCATGACGACGCGCCGGAAACGCTGATGATCGAAGTTGACTTCCGCACCCGCTCCAACAACGCGGCGCACAACATTGTCTACCCCTTCTACATCAACGAAGGCCCGAAGTGAGGATCGCGCGATGCCATTGACCGCCCCCGAACTCGATACCCGCCGCTTCGATGAGCTGGTGCGCGAGGCCCGCGAACGCATTCCGCGCTATACACCCGAATGGACAAACTTCAACGACAGCGATCCAGGCATGACGCTGGTCAAGTTGCATGCCTGGATGACAGAAACCATCCTCTATGAACTCAACCGCGTGCCGGAACTCAATTACATCAAATTCCTCGACCTTCTCGGCGTCACACCTGAGCCCGCGCGTCCTGCCCGTGCCGAACTCGAATTCAAAACCGAGAAACTCGACAAGCCGGACGATGACCTTGTATGGCCCGTGCCACTCGCGACAAAGGTCGCAGTCGATGATCCGGACCTGACACAGGAAATCCCGTTTGAAACCGACAGAACCCTCATCGCGCTCAACGCGCATGTAGGCGCGGCGATCTCTGGCAAGGGCACGTCGGTCAACGGCGTCGTGCAATTGCCGAAGGAACTGGTCACAGGCTACACCAAAGAGACGGTCTGGCAGCACTCGTTCGCGCCTTTCGATCCCGCTTTGCCAGTTGGATCAACATTTTACCTTGGCATTCTGCTGCGCCCTTTGCGCTCGGAGAAGGCGGATGCCTACAACGACGACCGCCTGCCGAATGGCCCGCTGGATATCTATGTGGAGGCCACTCAGGTCTTCGACAAACACCCAAATGGCGATGTCATCTCAGGCCCGCTCGCAATGTCTTGCGCCAGCAGCAGCGTGCCGTTCACACCGCGGATCGAATGGCAGATATTTACCGGTGACGCCAAGGACACGAACTTGTTCATAGATGCAGACAATACGGGGTGGACGATACTTTCGGTCTCATCTGATTCCACACTGAACCTGTCGCGCTCCGGCCATATTGTGTTCGAGGTTCCATCCGGGGCCGAACCTGTCTTTTCTGATCAATTGTCGTCCGCATTCTGGTCGTCGTTTGGCGAGACCAAGCCACCTTCAAACAAGGCGGAACTGATTGCAGCGTTGCAAGGCCCGGGTGGCCAGACGGTGTTGAAAGGTCTGGCGGACAAATGGAAGGTGATGGGCGTCGTTGACCCGGCAGACACGCTTGCTCTGGCGGCCTGTTCGGAATCGGTGTCGCAGACTGTTGCGAAAATCACGCCCATACCTTTGAAGTTGGACGCGATGACACTGGCCGACTGGATCAAGATAAACCCGGATTTTGCCGTCGCTCTGCCGGTCGAGAAAGACAGATTTCGCCAGTTGTACTGGCTGCGCGCCAAGATCAAAGCCGCGTTCGGGGCAAAGGATCCCAAACCTGCGGTCCTCAATGCATTCCGGCTCAATACGGTTTCAGTGACGCAAGCTGCAACGAGGCTCGATGACAGCCTGGGGCGCTCCAACGGCCGCCCGTCGCAAAAGTTTACCTTGCCAAAAACGCCAGTACTGTTCGACCCGCTCACAAACCACCCGTCGTTGGAGCTTACCATCATCTCAGCCGGCATTTCAGAAATCTGGACACGGGTGGAAGACTTTTACCGGTCACTTTCAGGCGACCAACATTTCATGCTCGACCCGCAATCCGGCCAGATCATTTTTGGCGACGGGAGGCGCGGGCGAATTCCAGTGGCGGACAGTCAGATCATTGCCACCAAATACCGTGTCGGCGGCGGCCAGGCAGGCAATGTTGCGGCAGGCACGATCAGCAAGATCAAGGGCAAGGTTCGCGGCATAGCCAGCGCTTCAAATGTGCGCGCCGCCCATGACGGCAGCGATGTCGAGCCGATGGACAATGTCAAGCTGCGTGCCCCGCATGACCTGCGCAATCTCAAGCGTGCGATGAGTGCCGACGACTTCGCCGAGATCGCTTTGCAGACGCCGAATGTCAAAATCCACAGCGCCTTCGCCATCGCCCGTCGCGCGGTCAATGCTGCAAAGGATTTCGTTGAGAAGGATGGCTCAGTCACGCTGGTCGTTCTTCCGCAAAATCTGGAAGACACGCCGCAGCCATCCGAGGCACAGCTTCGCGCCATCTGTGAATGGCTCGAACCCCGTCGCCTTATAACAACCGAACTGCATATCGTTGGACCGAAATACAAGAAGATCAGCACATTGTCGTTCCGGCTCAATGTCCGAGCTGGCTACGACCTGACAACGGTGTCCGGCGCTGTATGCCAGTCTTTGCTGAACTTCCTCCACCCGTTGAAGGGTGGCGCGGCCAAGACAGGTTGGCCGATGGGCGACGACATATTCATCAGTGATTTGTACGAGCTGATATTGGGCGTCGACGGAGTGAAACGTACATCGGAACTTCAACTCTTTCTTGAAGGCACGCCGACAAACTGGACCGACATCGCACCGCTGCCGGATGGCCATCTTCCTGTGCTGACACGCGATGCCATTTCAATGGTGGCAGGTTATGACTAGCGCCACACGCGATACGGTGTCGCCCTTCCTGCGACTTAACGCGCGCACCGGCTGGCCATTGGGCGATGAGTCATCACGTCCGGGGATTGTCACGTTGAACGAGCCGCTGAGGCTCGCCGTAGCAGGGGCAACCGCCATTGCCATAAATGAACCGTTCGGCAGCTTCGGCGGCAAACGATTGCCGCGCGGCGTCGCAATATCCTCGACCGGCCGCATCTTCATCGCGGACCCGGTTGCCCGCGTAATCTGGACGGCACAGGCCTCCAGCCGTGAGGGACCGGCAATCTTTGCCCCGCTTTGGCCCGCACGTGACTTGCCGCCTGCGCCAAAGCTCGCAGACCTTGATCCGCCCCCTGCCGTGCCTGCCGACCCCTACACACTGGTCAGTCCGAGTGACGTCCTGCTCCTGCCCAATGGTGACATGGCAATTGCAGATCCCGGTGCTTCGCGTGTGCTCGTCATCGCCTTCCCGACAGCGCAGCTTCGGCAGGTCATCACCATCAACAACGGCGCGCCATCTGCGCTCGCCTGTGACAGTCAAGGCCGCATCTACATTGCCGATCCTGCCAACCGCACGATCCATCGCTACGACACCATGTGGCGGCGCGACCCGTCGTTCCCGCGCGCGTCCGCTGATCTTGATGCACCTGCGTTCCTTGCCATGGCACTCAACTCAACGTCCCACTCCTGTCGCTGCGCCGACGATTGCAGCTGCGCCTGCGGCGGCTCTTTTGGTGGTCACGATCATGGCCCGAAGCCAGTCATTTTCGCGCTTGATGACAGCAAGATCATCGGGCTCGACGAGCGCGGCTACCGCGTACCTGAGTTCGATCCGCAAGCACTTCGCGTCGCGCCGTCCGCCCTGACCTTTGGTGACAAAGCCAGCTTGCTCTTCTATGAAACGGAACTACTTGGTCGCGATGCGATCAAGCTGACGGGCATTGAGTTAATGGGCGATGGCCGTGTCAAGATCATAGGCGTGCCGCTGATCGCCATGCCGGTGCGCGTGCCGGTGCCACGCTCCGGCAGTTTCACTACCAAGGCGCTGGACAGCGGTGAGACCGGGTTCGTCTGGGACCGCGTTGCAATGCGCTGCACGCTGCCACCCAACACACGTCTGCTTGTGCAAACTCAGACCAGTGACAGCGCCATCGAATTTGACCGAATTTTGAAGACCGCAGATGAAGAGTGGAGCGCGCCGCTGGTCATCGAACTGTCCAAAGATCCGCAAGCGCCGAAGCTTACGCCGGAAGTGTTGATCCAAAGCGGTGCCGGCAGGTACCTTTGGCTGCGCGTGACACTCTTCAGCGATGGAACGGTGTCGCCTGTCATTGACGAGATTGACATTTACGGTCCGCGTCGCAGCGCCATGCGCTATCTCCCGGCGAGCTTTCATCAAGACCCCGAGAGCGTCAGTTTTCTTGACCGGTTCCTCAGTTACTTCGACACGGTCCATGCCGAAATATCCGCATCAAACCGCGACATCGCCGCGCTGTTCGACCCTCACGCATCGCCGGAAGGCGCATTTCTCGATTGGCTCGGCTCATGGTTCGACCTCGCGTTTCTTGCTGAATGGGACGTCGCAACGCGGCGCGAGATGATTGCTGAGGCGGTCCACTACCATTCCATCCGTGGCACGGTGGCAGGCCTCAAAAAGATACTGCAATGGCACACCGGGCTGAAGGAGCCGCTGCCGCAAATCCTTGAGCATTTCCGCTTCGCGGGCGGCACGCCGCCGTCCATCGGAGGCAGCCCGCTCGATACGTCCGCCATCGCGCATAGCGCAACGATTGTCCTGCCAATGCATGTCGTGCCGGATGCGCCGTCGCAGACGCGGCTTGCCAAGCTGATTGCGAAGAACGCGCCAGCGCATGTGCGTATCAATCTGCGCCTGATTGAACCGGGGATATCAATCGGCACGCAGTCAACCATAGGTGTCGACACGCTCATCGGCAGCCTGTCGCCGCAAGGTCTGGGGCTGGATCAACTTGGCCTCGATTTTTCAACAGCCGAACTACTGCCAAACGGCATCGTCCGAGTTCGTTCCTCCATCCCTGAAAGGAACCTGTCATGTTAGAAGATCAGTCAAAGTCCTGCCTGCCATGTGGTCTGCACGAGCCACAGAGAAACAACTATTTCGACGGCAAACTCCTCGTCAGCAAGGACTTTACTGACGAGCAGGACTATGGGCGCGGCCACCGGCGCCTGCACAATGCGCTGCTGCACGGCACCGGCACGGTTTGCGGCCTGAAGCTCGTCCAGCACCCGGCTGATGGCTGTCGCAACGAATTCGTGGTCGTCCAGCCCGGCATGGCGCTTGATTGCTGTGGCAATGAAATCATCATTCCATTCCAGACCGGCTTGAACATCGCCAAAATGCTTGCCGAAGACATTGATCTCGCCAAAGCGCTTGACGGCACAAAACATCTGTTCGTCGGCATCGAACGCTGCGACATCGGCACAATGCTTGTGCCGGTGCTCCTGCCCGGATGCTCCGCCTCCAATGACGGCAATTACGGCCGCACCGCGGAACGGTTCAAATTTGTGCTGAGCGCGCGCGACCCAAAAAAGGTCAAGCCCGTTGAAGTTCCTGTCACCGCCAAGCTTGAATGGGTCCACACCATCACGCTTGGAGCGCAGAAGCCGCGCGCGCTGCACATCAATGACGCTGAAAACTGGCTGCAAATTGCCGCCGACAGCAACGCGAATGGCGCACACCTTTACCTGCATGACAGCGCCACCCAGGATCTCGTGTCGCTGCTTGAAATGGGCGGCAACTCAACCGACACGGCCTCAAGCCGCGATGACCAATTGGTGTTCGCCGCAGGCACGTTCCTCGTCGGGGAGAGCCAGGTTTCGGGCGTAGGCGTATGGCGGGCTGGCAAGGCAAAAACTGAGGGAGCGCCGGAAGCGGTCCTCCATTGCGATCTGGCGTCTTCCCGAATCACGGTGTCGCCAACCTCGGGCGCACTGTTTGTGCTCAACTTTAATGCGGAAGCGTCGGTGTTGGCTGCTTACTCTGCGCAAAATCTCCAGCAATGGCTGAACAATACGGCGCGCGGCAAACGCCCCGAAGAGACGGCAAGACTGACGTTCGAACATGGGTTCGGCAGCGAAACAGACGCGCCGCTTCGTGGCGCCTCGATGTTGCAATTCAGCCATGATGGACGCTTCATCGCCATCGCAGCGCCTGATGGCAAACCATCGGAGAGACTTTATCTCATAAATGTCTCAAAGTTGAATGCCGGCGGCATGAAGCCGAAGGACGCCCTTGTTCCGGGTCTCATGTTGCCGGAAACCGATACGCTGTGCGCAGTCGCATGGAGCCTGGACGATGAAATTCTTTACCTTTTGACAAATGGCACGGATGAGAGTGCGCAAACCACGGTCTTGCGTTTCCGGTTGGCCGGTGAGAACGAACTCAAACCGCAAGGGCGTGGCGTCACATTTGCGGCAAACGGTCTTGATCTTGCAGTCGCGCCAACTGAAACGCGGGCGTATGTCCTGTTGCGTGACGATAGAGACACTCGCCTCACGCCCGTTGACATGGAACTTGTCAAAGCTGAGGGCGAAGGACCAGACAGCAGGGAACTCTCGCCGGAAACGATCACTTTGGACGGCACCGGCTTATGTCTGGTGCTCGCCCCCAACGGTGCCCGCGCCTATGTCGCGGCGGCAGACTCAGATTCAGAAGCCATGCCGGATCGCGGATTGGTCGCAGTCATCGACATCTCTGAAAATGACTGCGGCATTTATTTCGACCAGATCATCGATGGTTGCAGCCACTGTGACGACACAGGCGACCACGCGGTCATTCTCGGACATTTGCCCCTCTACAATGCCGCCGCAAAGGCATTCATCGTCAATCCGGGCATGGGCGGCGAGAACATCGTCATCATTGACAATAAAACCTACCGTCCGATTGTTCCGTCCGCCCACACGCTACATGAGGTGATTGAATGCATCTTGGCACAAGGTGTTGCGGAAGGACCTCCCGGGCCACGTGGTGACCCGGGCGTCCAAGGCGCGGATGGGCCGAAAGGGCCAAACGGGAAAAGCATCACCGGCGTAACAGTGGCACAAGGCGCGGTGGGATCACAACCGTCAGCAACGACGACGGAACAACCGACAGGCCTTGTCGTCAACCTCACCATCCCGGCACCCGCACCGGGCGCGAGCGGCCTTGGCATAGATAAAGCCACGGTCGTCTACGATTCCGCGATCACCACGCCGCAAGTTGCGATCACCGGCAACACGCCAAACCGGACACTGGCGATCAAACTGCCAGCGCCCGTGGCCGCGCCGGCACAAGACCTGAACACAATTGTTGCCATGAGCTGGAAACATGCTGTCGAATTCGGCACGGCGTCCGAATTCCGCAGTGCCCTTTTGGGAAAGGGCATAGCGGTTGCCTTTGAAAAGCCGGTGCAGTGGCCCGCGTTCACCGGCACCAAGAAGGCCGGACCGTCTATGATTGTGGAGTTGCAGCATCGTGTGATTTCGGGCGGTGGATCATCATTCTGGGCGGCATTCGATGTCATTGAAGTCAACCCGATCACAAATCTCAAATTTGATCCGGCAGATGCAACTTTGCTCGTGTCTTGGGATTTCCTTACTGACGCGGATTTTTCTCCGGGCTTCGCACTGCGCGCATCAGACAATTTCGAGTTCGGCGTGCCAAATGTCGAGCCCGTCCGCTTGGTGTTTTATGCGGACTTTGTTGTCGGTGAAGACGGAAAGACGTCGCTTGATGGCTCGCATATTGGCGGTCAACTGCCAACCGGACGCGGCGGGGCGGGCGATACGTTTCTCAGCTGGTTTACGGTCACGGAAGGGTGAGGGAGACAGTCATGGCAAACGCCATCAAGACGAAACCGCTCGCAACGTCGGTCAATGATGTGGTCACTCCGCTCTATTTTGACCGCCAGGTCGTGCGGGCCGAGGATCTTACCCTCGACCGGGGCAGCCACGATGCAGAGCTGGAAAGGATGCGCAGGCTGATGCACGGCTGGGGCATTGTTGCCGGCTTCACGTTTCTCAAGGTTGATATGGAAAGCGGGAGGTTCGCCCTCGGCAAAGGCTACGGCATCACGCCGAACGGCAATGAAATCTATCTGACAGAGGCGCTGGAGATCGCTGATCTCGCAGCGCGACTGAGCGGCTGCTGCGGGCCAGGATCGCCAACCTGCGACATCGTTGACCTAAAGGAACGCGCCGCCATTGAAGCACGGGCGAAGGACGGAATCATCGAAGGCTGGATCGTTGCCCGACCCTATTTCACCGACAGCGAATTGCGACCGGGTGTCCCTTTCGGCTGCACCCATCCGGCCAACGCGCTCCTGCCCACTCGCCGTTGTGAGGGCGCGCAATTCGACATCGTCTGCAGCCTGAAATATCCGCATGTCCAGGACGAAAAGAGCTGTGAATTTCTAACCGAGTGGATGTGCAACGTTCCAAGTGAAGGACGCCAGCCACTGCCCATGCCGGAAACGGTCGGGCCGGAAGATGACTATGTTGTGGTCGCCAAGCTAACTCTGACGAACGGCGTTCTGTCCTTGAGTTACCACGACCGCCGCATGCGGCTTCCTGTCAGCGTTCTGCAAGATTGGATGACTGCCTGCACCTGCGCTGTTAAACCGGCACCAACGACGACGACAGCTGCTCCGGCGACAACTCCCGCGCCGACGTCCTCAAGGCCGCCGCGCACCACGCCGGAGCCCGGGTTCACCTTTGACCGCTTCACCACACCGCCTCCGTTTGTGACGTTCCAGCCATTCACCACCCCGCCTCCGTTCGTGACATTCAGACCGCTGACAACGCCACCGATTTTCACGACAATTGGCCCCGACATCGACGGGCCGCTCGTCAATCCGGTGGATTGGCAAGTGGTGAACAGCCGGGCTGTGGCCAACGGACTTACAGATGTCGAGATCACATCGGTCGACAATCAGACAAAACTCACCGCCGTTGGCATCGACAATCCGGCGAAACTGATGGTCGTAGACCTTGGCGAGGTGTCACTTGCGACGGGTATTGAT
This sequence comes from Phyllobacteriaceae bacterium, assembly GCA_031370195.1. GTDB lineage: Bacteria > Pseudomonadota > Alphaproteobacteria > Rhizobiales > Rhizobiaceae > JANMEX01. The sequence continues at coordinate 5,552 of JANMQE010000518.1, read as the reverse complement.
CGAACAAAGCTCGAGACAATGAAGGCCGACGTAAAGACCAACAGATTCCTTGTTGGCGGACTTCAATTGTAAGGCGGCGCAACCATGGAAAACCACGCCCTGAGCATCGGTGCCTTGAAGACGGATTGCAAAGTCCTGGCCTATCCGCCAGCAGTCGCCGCACTCAAGTCTACCATGGACAGGGCTCTTTCCGGCCGTTTTCCAACGCTTTTGGGCAATGCGTCCGAGACGTTGCTTGAAGGGTATGACGGCGTCATCCGGATCCACAAACTCAAGATCAAACTGGCCTACTCAGGCATGTGGGACGAGACTGTGCTGGCAGGTATCCTGGCCGCGCGCGTGAGCGAGGCGTTGCGATCGGCACTGGTGTCACACGCTTCCGGTATCCGGATGTGGGCAGATCCTGAAAGCTACATGGCGAGCTATATTGAATGGCAACTTGGTCTTGCCAACGAACCGTCATGGGCGTTCCCGGACTTTCATCCCCTGCGCTTGTTGCCGCCGCTTCAAGCAGCGCTGGAAATTGTCAAGGCAAGGCCAGCCGTTCTGGTGATGTTGGCAAAGAATGGTCGGCGCACCGGCAATCCCTTGCGCTTCATCGATACGCTCCGCGGCGACATGGCAAAGGAAATAGTTCTTGCATTGATGAGAATTGTTGAAGTCCAACAGCACGCGGTGCTTGCCGTTTACGACCACGATACAGTTCTGCAGCTCGTTAAAGCTCTGAAATCGCTTCACGAAAGTGACATGGACAAGCGCATCCTCGAGCTTGCAAGCATACATGGCGAGGCTCGCGGACCAGACAAGTTTGCTTCGCTATTTGGCGCTGCCTTGATGGCAGTGGTCTGCAAGTGCGTCATGCAGCACGATCCAATTCGAGCAAGTCAGAGCAGTGATGGCTTCACAGAACTGCTGTCACATGCGTCAACAGCACGCGCGGTGCCGTCACATTTGGCCGAATTCGCAAAAATCGTATTGCGCAGCGACGTCGGAAAAGCGCTCGCAAACACGATTGTCACGCTCCTCGAAACGCGCTCGAAACCGGCTTCAAATACGCGCGAAAAACGCTCGAACAAGACTGCTTCCAACAAACCCAAATCTCGCAACCTGGCGTCGCCTTTCGCCGGGATGGCATTGCTGTTGCCCGAAATTGTGCGCCTGTCGTTGCAACGACACGTCGGTTTGAATGGTCTGCGCGCGGCGTTGCTTTCAATCGTGGACGCAGACTTGCGCGAACGGCTTGATGCGGACCCTTTGATCTCGGAGCTGTTTCCTGAAGATGAAGACGCGGACGAACCTTCGTATCCGCCGGTTCCTGAAGCTGGCATCGCCCGGCTTGCGCCGGAATCACGTGGGCTGATTACGTCAAGACAAGGCGCTGACGGGTGGGGCGATTATCTGCTCGCCAGCTTTGCCAGCCGGTTGCCGGGCCTGCGGGCCAGTACACGTGGCTATTTACTGCGGCAATTCTTGCTGGTTCAAGGAAGCGCGGAAATTGCGGATGACATGATTTCGGTAACACTCGACGGGCCGCCGCTTTCGATTGTCCTGAAAATGGCGGGCCTTTCCGGCGACCAGATGCGGGTGCCGCATTTGAACAACCGTTTGCTGGTCTTGAACATCGGGGGCATGTTGTGAACGCGCCGTCCAGACACAAATTCGACGCCGCCGACTGGCTCCGCCGGGCGATGATGGTGCTGGCGCTGAAACTGCGGCATGAGGTGGCGTTGACGCGGGCATTGCGCGGACCGGACCGGCAGGAGGGGTTCCTTGGCCTGTTTCTTTCAGATGACGAGGCCGAGGCGATCCTGGCGGAAGCATCGGGCAGGCTGCGTGCATCCGGTACTGCGGTGTCAGCGGCAGAGATCGCAGACCTGCAACAACAGTTGGCGCACGCAAGGCAGATTGACCCTGATGGAATTTGGGTGCGCCTTGCCACACTATTCGGGCTGGCAGAAGCGGAACTGGATTTGCTTCTCTACGCCGCCGCGCCTGCAATCGATCCGCGCTATGGGCGCGTCTATGGATACCTCAATGATGACATGGCCAAGCGGCACCTGACCCCGGCATTGGCATTGCGCCTGTTGGATCATCACGACATCGACATGCTGACATTGCGCCGCATGCTCGCACCCGACGCGCCGCTGGTGGTTGCGCGGCTGATTGTGCCGGGGTCTGAGCGGCCCTTTGCCGAATGTCCGCTGCGGGTTGATGAGGCTGTTCTCAACCGTCTGCTGGGAGATGAAACCGAGGACGCGGGCTTGCAGCCGTTCTACGATCTTCTGGATGTTCCTGCAGCGCCGAAAGTCTGCAACAGCGAGGTTGTTCTGGCTGATTGCCCGCAGGGCGCGGATTACGGCCCTCTTGCCGTTGCAACCGCCTCGAAACTCGGCCTGGGCATCATGCTCATCGAACACGGCAGGTTCGCCGGTCTGGACAGAACAGCACAGGCGGCAACACTTGCAGCGTGTCTGCGCGAGGCCAGATTAGGCAACGCGTTGCCGGTGCTTGCCGGCTTTGATGCAGCAGCAATTGCCGAGCGGCGCGATGTTGCGGCGATCTTGACTCCGCCCTCGTTGCTTGTCACCAAAAAGCCCGCTGTATGGCACGATGCCGGGCTGTTCGGTTCGCTCAAGACAGTTCACGCCACAATACAATCAAACCGCACGCACTTGTTCGACCTGCTGTTGCAGTCTGTTCCGGAAATCTGCGCGGACGAAAGGCAAAAGCTCGCCGCAATGCCGCACCTTGGCATGTTGCAACTGGCCAAACTTGTCAAACACCACAGAGAGCCCGGCACAGTGTGGCCAGCGGCCGTATCCTTGATGACGGCAAGCCTTGCCGGACTTGCCCGGCAAATGACATCGCCGCACAGTTTGGACGACCTTGTTCTTCAACCCAAGGCGCTGACAGCCTTGCGCGGGTTGGTGTCAAACCGTCAGACATCCTCCATTGTGCTGGATGAGTGGAGGCTGGGCCCTGTGATGGGCAAGCGCGACAGCACGACGGTTTTGTTCAAGGGGCCGTCAGGCACCGGCAAGACAATGGCGGCGGGGGCGATTGCCAACGAGCTTGGCTTGGCCCTGTTCCACGTGGACCTTGCCGGCATGGTGTCCAAATATATCGGCGAGACCGAGAAGAACCTCGACCGGCTGTTCGACGCTGCGGCCTGCGCCGATGTAATCCTGTTCTTTGACGAGGCTGACGCGATTTTTGGTGAGCGCACCGAGATTCAGGACGCCAGGGATCGCTACGCCAATTTGCAAACCTCCTATCTTTTGCAGCGGCTGGAGAATTTCGATGGCATCTCGATCCTTGCGACAAATTTGCAGAAAAACATCGACGAAGCGTTCCTGCGCCGCATTGATGTGGTGGTCGATTTCCCGCCACCGGGTAAGCCTGAGCGCAAACGTCTGTGGGAGCGCATCCGCCTGACTGGCGCGCCTGTGGGGGCGGATTTGGACATCGACCTGTTGGCGGAGCGCATGGATCTGACGGGTGCTGAAATCCGCAACTGCTGGCTCGATGCCGCGCACAAGGCAGCACAGCGCGGAACAGAGATCAGCATGGACATCATCTTGCAGGCGGTCGGGCGCGAACTGGTCAAACAGGGCAAGCCGGTGCGCAAGACCGCATTTGGCGACGCCTATGCGCGGCTGCGCATCGACGAGGCCGCGCCATGATGGAGTTCGTCAAACCGCTGCTTGCCGAGGAAGCCTCTGAACCGCCGCTGCTGGAGCAGGAGAATCAGAAAGAAATGCATCAACGTGCCCGCCAGTCTCTGGCAGGTTTGCAGGGGGCGACAGGCACGGCGGAGGCAGCGGGTTTGACGCAAAAACCTGTCTCGAATGTGTCAAAAATGGCCGGACCCAAAAACCCAACGCAAGATCCGGCGAAGTTGAAGGCAGTTCCCAAAACCAAGGCGACTCCCAAAACCAAGGCGACTCCAAAGCCAAAATTCGTGGCCAAAAAGATGGCCAAACCGGCGCAAGCCATCAAGACGATGGCGGCCGCGCCGCAGAAAGAAAACAAGCTGGAAAAACCGGTAACCGCGGCAATCCCAGCGGTTGCCGATCTGGACAAGCAGAAGCGTCAGGACGCTTTGGTCGAGGCTGTCAGCTCGATGCAATCCGGTCCGGATGAGCGGACATTTTCAGACCTGTTTGACCTTTACACCAAGGCTCCGGACAAGGAGACGACAGCTGCGGCAACTGTTCTGGCAACAACGTTCCTGCGCACATCCGCCAAGGCCCGCGCGCCATTGCAGAAAGCGCTTGCACCTGCCATGCGGACCTGGCGCGGGTGCAAGCTGGTCATTCTGCTTGCTGCCAAGCTTGGCAAGGTCATTGTCTCAAAACCGGCAGCGCCACCTGCGCCGCCGCCCGGAGGCTGATGATGGCAGGCGAACCCGCACCCGCCAATGCACCGCCGCAAGCTGCGCCGCCTGCGCCTCTACCTGCGCCGCCTGCGCCCGCCACTGACACCGGCATTCCCGCCTCGCAATTCGGCTTTCAGTCAAACGGCGATTTTGTCGCCATGCTTGGCGGGCCGCTCGGTTTTCGCATCCTCGACGCTGACATCAAGGCGACGGGCCGAAAAGGCATCGACTTTTCCAAGCGCCCGCAACCCATTCCGGGCCTGAAAATTGAAAAGGTCTATATCGCCAACGAAAAGGCAACATTGCAGGCAGCGCTCGCCATACCGGCGGTCGCCGATGGTGGTTTCAAAATCAAGGTCGATAAGGCAGGCACGGCGACGTTCGAAGGCGAGGTGCAAAAGACCATCGCGATACCGGCGCTCGGCAACCCGACCCTCAAGGCGGCGATCAACGAACAAGGACAGATCACCGGCTCTGCCACCGTCGAGGGCGCTGACCTGTTGCCAAAGTCATTCAAGAAGGCATCTGCCACCGGCTCCGGCACGATCAACGTCGCTGCCGGACAAATGACAGGCGAGGGCAAGATTGATCTTGCCTATCCGGACCTCGGCGCTGCGTCCATCTCGTTCAAATTCGGTGAAGCCAGCACCTTTTCAGCATCTGGCACGTTCAGCATAACGCCGCCATTCCTCAGCGCCATCAAGGGCGAGTTCTCGGTGGATGAGGCGAAAAACCTCGTGGCCACGGCATCCATTGATATTGCCTCGCACACATCGCCGATCCCGGCGCTGACGCTCAGCGCCGGCAAGATCGACATCGGCTACATGAACGGCAAGCCCAGCGCCACGCTCTCGGCGTTTGCCGCTGATTACAAGGGGTTTGGCAGTGTTGCCATCACGACGGCTGCGCTTGATCGCGGCGGCAAATTTTCCGGCGCGGGGACATTCAAGCTGATTGTTCCGGCACTGAAAGAAGCATCCGGGACAGTTGCGCTGAACGACGGCAAAGTCTCCGGCTCGCTGACCGTCAGCGCTGACAAATTCCCTAAGGGCGTGCCCGTCACCGGCGGGTCTATCACCGCCAAACTGTCCGAGCAGGGCAAGCTCGCGTTTTCCGGCAGCGTCGAGGCGACGTTCGGCAAGATCGGTTCCGGCAAGGTCGAGGCGTCCTATTC
>JANMQE010000514.1:0-1851 GCA_031370195.1 Phyllobacteriaceae bacterium | reverse complement strand
GCGGTTGTTGATCCGGTTCGCCCAATCTCGCTGAAATTCGTAATCGAAACCGATGTGTCTGGAAACTTCGCCGTGATCTCCAATGTGCCGCCCAGCGCTTCAATGTAGCGCCGCAAATTGCTGACGTACATGTCGGCACGGCGTTCGAGTTTGGCGACGGCGGGCTGGCCGACGTGGAGTTCGCGGGCAAGTTCTTCCTGTGACATTTCGCGGGCGTGGCGCAGTTCGTGGAGCGCCATTTCGGTCAGCATGGCGCTTGTGGCTTCGACGTTTTTGGCGCAGCGTTCGGGCGGGATACCCCTTCGAAGCTCGGTGAATGAGCGGTGGCCGGTCATGGTATCAATCCTTCTTTTCTAATTTCGACCAAATATGTGTCGTATGGCTTGTCGGCGACAAGGATCATTGTTTCATAGAAACGGTCGTCACCGGTCTTGTTGCCGCCAATGAGCAGGATTGCCGCCCGGCGCGGATCGAAGGCGTAGAAGATGCGGTAAGGATCGCCGCCGCTTTGCACCCGAAGTTCTCGCATATGCTCGTGACAGGAACCGGCAATTCCGGAGGAATGCGGAAATCCAAGCTGCGGTCCTTTGGCTTCCAGCAATCCGACGCTACGATCAATGTCGTCCTGCACGGCTTCGATCATCGCCGAAAACCAATCACCAAATTCGTTTGTGTATTCGATTATCCAAGACATTGGACTTTCAATATATTCCATATGCGGAATAAATCAAGCTATTCCACAGAAGGAATATCTCTAGACACTTTGTCCGTATTTGCCACGCATTTCCAGCATAAATCACCCCGCCCCTTGCCAGCGAATCAACTCTCTGATTCTGTGCAACCAGAAGCGTTTCCGTAAATTGAGTCGGCGCGTATTGCGTTTTGATCCGCGGTTCAGTCCGGGGCAGACTCGGACTCGATCCGGACTCGCATGGGGGTGCGAAAGAGGGATTGCGATCTATGGCGAAGAAACATGTGGCTGTGCTGATGGGCGGGTTTTCGTCGGAGCGGCCTGTGAGTTTGTCATCAGGAAATGCCTGTGCCGATGCGCTGGAAGCCGAGGGTTACAAGGTCACGCGGGTGGATGTCGGTCGCGATGTGGCGACGGTGCTCACCGAGTTGAAGCCGGATGTGGCGTTCAACGCGCTGCATGGGCCTTTTGGTGAAGATGGCACCATACAGGGAATCCTTGAATATCTCGGCATTCCCTACACGCACTCGGGCGTCATGTCGTCGGCGCTTTCGATGAACAAGGAAATGGCGAAGAAGATTGCCAAGCTGGTGCACATTCCTGTGGCCGAATCCAAGGTGATGAGCCGGTTCGCCATCGGCAATGAGCATCCGATGAAGACGCCCTATGTGGTCAAGCCGGTGAGCGAAGGGTCGAGCTTTGGCGTGGTGATCGTGAAAGAGGATCAGGCGCATCCGCCGCAGGTGATCGGGTCGAAGGAATGGAAATATGGCGACACGGTCATGGTCGAGCGTTTCATCTATGGGCGCGAGTTTACGTGCGCAGTGATGGGCGATGTGGCGCTTGGTGTGACCGAAATCATCCCGCAGGGCCATTCCTTCTATGACTATGACTCTAAATATGTCGCCGGGGGATCAAAACACGAATGCCCGGCAAATCTTTCATCAAAAATTTACCAAAAAATACAAATGATGTCTCTCAAGGCGCACCAAGCCATGGGCTGTCGCGGCGTAAGCCGTTCTGACTTCCGGTATGACGACCGCTTCTCTCAAGATGGTGAAATCATCTGGCTGGAAGTGAACACGCAGCCGGGGATGACACCCACATCATTGGTGCCGGAGATTGCAGCGGCTGCCGGACATACGTTCGGGGAGCTATTG
>JANMQE010000509.1:0-4548 GCA_031370195.1 Phyllobacteriaceae bacterium | reverse complement strand
GGTTGATCTGATCAAATATTTCTATCCGCCGGTGACGGGTTTTGCTTTGATCGACTCGCTGTGGTCGGGCCAGAAGGGCGCGTTCTGGGATGCGGTGCGGCATCTCATTTTGCCAACGATCGTGCTTGGCACCGTGCCGTTGGCGGTGATTGCGCGCATGACACGCTCATCGATGCTTGAGGTGCTGGAAGAAGATTATGTGCGCACGGCTCGCGCCAAGGGGCTTTCTGCGCGGCGGGTGATTGGCGTGCATGCGCTGCGCAATGCGCTTATTCCGGTGGTGACGGTCATTGGTCTGCAGGCAGGAACGCTGCTGGCCGGGGCGGTTTTGACCGAGACGATTTTCTCGTGGCCCGGGGTCGGCAAATGGCTGATTGAATCGATAGGACGGCGTGACTATCCGGCGCTGCAAGGTGGTATCCTGTTGATTGCCACCATCGTCATCCTGTTCAATCTGCTCATCGATTTCATCTACGGGCTGATCAATCCGAGGATCCGGCATGGTTGATGTTGTTGCAGTACCGATGAAAGCGCCACCCGGCCCGTTTGCGGCATTCTGGCGGGTGTTTCGCGAGAACCGCGGCGCAGTTGGCGGCTTGATTGTGCTTGGCATTATCGTGTTTTGCGCGGTGTTTGCTGATTTCATTGCGCCCTACAATCCGCTCGAACAGTATCGCGGCTTCACCAAACTGCCGCCATCGTGGTTTGAAAATGGCGATCCGCGGTTTCTTTTGGGCACCGATGCGCTTGGCCGCGACATGCTTTCGCGGCTGATGCACGGCGCGCGGATATCGCTGTTCATTGGTGTCGCCGTCATGTCCGTGTCGATGGTGTTCGGCGTCGGGCTTGGATTGGCATCGGCATGGTTTGGCGGGCTGTTTGATGTGATTGTCATCCGGATCATGGATTTGATTGTCTCGATACCGAGCCTTGTTCTGGCGATCCTGATCATGGCGGTGCTTGAGCCGAACCTGATCAACACGATCATTGCTGTGACCATCGTCTATCTGCCGCGCTATGTGCGGCTGGTGCGGGCTTCGGCTCTGGCGGAGCTGCCCAAGGATTATGTGACGGCAGCGAAGGTTTCCGGCGTCAAGCCATTCCGCTTGATGACCAGAACCGTGTTCCCCAACTGCGCCGCGCCGCTGATTGTGCAGGGTGCGCTTGGCATTTCCGACGGCATGCTGGAGGCGGCGGGGCTCGGGTTTCTGGGTCTCGGCGCGCAGCCGCCCATGCCGGAGTGGGGCGCGATGCTGGCAGACAGCCGCGAGTTCATCACAGCTGCGCCGTGGATCATGATGATGCCGGGGCTGGCTATCCTGATCACGGTGCTTTGCATCAATCTTGTAGGCGACGGATTGCGCGATGCGCTTGATCCGAAGTTGCGGAGGAGCTGATTTGTTAAATCGCCATTTTGGACTAAACTCAATATCCGGGTTTGACACCCGTTGGGCCGGTAAGCGGCTTGGGGGCAGGTGGCGGTTTGGGTTTTCTCCAGCACATGATTTCAACTCCAGTTCGATCCAAATTCAAAATAAACCATTCAGTTGAGTTCAACAATGTCCCTGCTTGAAATCCGCAACCTCTCAGTCACCTTTGCCACCGGCTCCGGGCCATTCAAGGCAGTGGATGGGGTTGACCTTACAATTGACCCCGGCGAGGTTCAGGCGATTGTTGGCGAGTCTGGTTCCGGCAAGTCGGTGGCGATGCTGGCGCTAATGGGGCTTTTGCCGAAGACGGCGACGGTGAGCGCCTCGAAGCTGGAGTTCAACGGGCATGACCTGCAAGGGCTCGACGGCAAGGCGCGGCGCAAAATCATCGGCAAGGATATGGCGATGATTTTTCAGGAGCCGATGACCAGCCTTAACCCGTGCTTCACGGTCGGTTACCAGATCGGCGAATCGCTGAAAGTGCATATGGGGATGGACAAGGCGCAGCGGCGGGTGCGCTCGGTTGAACTGTTGAACCTTGTCGGCATTCCTGAACCTGAACGGCGATTGACCGCGTTTCCGCATCAGCTTTCCGGCGGGATGAGCCAGCGGGTGATGATCGCGATGGCGATTGCCTGCAATCCGAAACTCTTGATTGCCGACGAGCCGACGACGGCGCTGGATGTGACCATTCAGGCGCAAATTCTCGACCTGCTGGTGAGCCTTCGTGAAAAGACCGGTATGGCGCTGGTGCTGATCACGCATGACATGGGCGTGGTTGCGGAGACCGCCGAGCGTGTTGTCGTGCAATATGCCGGGCAGCAGGTGGAGCGGCAAACGGTGCGCAACCTGTTCCGCACGCCGCGCCATCCTTATACGGCGGCGCTTTTGTCTGCGCTGCCGGACCGGGCGCAAGGGGCGCGGCTTTCGGCCATTCCGGGCGTTGTGCCGGGTTTGATGGACCGGCCGACGGGGTGCCTGTTCAACCCGCGCTGCAACCGCGCCGACGACACATGCCGCACCATCGTGCCGCCGCGACAGGGGCCGGATTTGGGCGAGGCGCTGTGTCACTATCCGGTGATGGCGGAAGGGATGGCAGCATGAACGCCGTTGTCTCCGCCGTTGACATCAAGCGCTTTTACAAGGTGCGCAGAGGTGTGTTGTCAGCACCTTCGGAACTGAAGGCGCTCAACGGCGCGTCTTTTTCGGTCGAGGCCGGCAAGACGCTGGCAGTGGTGGGCGAGAGCGGTTGCGGCAAGTCGACACTTGCCCGGGTGCTGACCATGATTGAGCCTGCGAGCGCAGGCAATCTGGTCATTGACGGCAAGACCGTGACCGGGGCGGACGCAGCGACGTTGAAGTCACTGCGCTCGACGGTGCAGATCGTGTTTCAAAACCCGTATGGCTCGCTCAACCCGCGCCAGAAAATTGGCGATATCATCGAAGAGCCGCTGATCATCAACACGACGCTATCGGACACTGAGCGCAAGGAGAAGGTGGCGGCGATGCTGAAGGAGGTGGGACTGCGACCTGAGCACTCAGGGCGCTACCCGCACATGTTCTCCGGTGGCCAGCGCCAGCGCATCGCCATTGCGCGCGCGCTTGTGTTGAACCCGAAGGTGCTGGTGCTGGACGAGCCGGTGTCAGCGCTGGATGTTTCCATTCAGGCGCAGATATTGAACCTGCTCGGCGATTTGCAGGATCGCTTCGGCCTTACCTACATTTTCATCAGCCATGATCTGGCCGTCGTTCGCCATGTCGCGGACGAGGTGATGATCATGTATCTCGGCAAGCCGGTGGAGAAGGGCAGTGCCGAAGAGGTTTTCACAAACCCGAAGCACCCGTACACCAAGGCGCTGTTGTCGGCGACGCCGGTGGCGGACCCGGAGCGGCGCGGGAACCGGATCAAGCTGGTTGGCGAGTTGCCATCCCCGTTCAACCCGCCGCAAGGCTGCGCGTTCAACCCGCGCTGTTCTTATGCAAGGGATGTCTGCCGGGTGACGCCGCCGGAAATGACCAAGGTCGGCGCGAGCGAAGTGGCATGCTTTGGCGTGGTTGAAGGCTGGGTCAGCTGATTTTGAAAACCAGCGCGCGGCTTGGCGTTGTTCCGGCCTCGCCAGGCATGGAAACGTAAGGTTCTGTCTCTTCCAAAATTGTGATGGTCCCCGTTGCTGCGAGTTGCTTGATCCGGGTCTCGAAACCGTCCGACCAGACTGTGTCCTTGACGGTCAGCACGATGATGCCGCCGGGGCGTGTGGCGCGGATGAGTTCGTCGAGACCTTCGGCCCCAACATGGCCTGACGTGAACACGCCTGTCGAGATGACGGCGGCGAAGTGATTGTCAGCAAACGGCAATCGCGAGCCAAGGGCGGCTTGGTGCAGGGCTGAATAGATGTTCTTTGACCGCGCAACGGCGAGCATGCCTTCGGAGATGTCGAGCGCCTCGACTTCAGTATAGCCGATCAGATCCAGCCATTCGCCGACAAGGCCGGTGCCGGCGCCAGCGTCCAGTATCGGCGCTGCGCCGGGGGCCAAATGGCGGGCGAGGAGCGCGAGGCCAATGGCCGGATGGCGGTATCCGGCTTTGGCCATATCGGCATCGTAGGTCGCGGCCCAGTCATCATAGGCGCGGGCAACTTCGTCAGGGGCATTTGCGGCGTAAACAGCGCCAAGCTTCCCCGTTGTGTCTTTTCCGGCCATGGACTTATCCCGGTTTTATTTTGCTGCAGGATAGAGCAAGGTTGGCGAAATGACACTTGCAAAACCGTGTGGAGACTGACTTGACCGACGAGGCTGTTGGCGCATTCATGAGCTTGACCGGGCATGAGGGCGAAGTCAGCGCTTCGCGGCTTGGCGGGCTGACGAACAGGGTTTACCGCGTTGAAACGGGCGACGGCGTTTTTGTGCTGAGGCTGCCTGGCGAGGGTACGGAGGCCTATATCGACCGGCAGGTTGAGGCGGCGAATGCGCGGGCGGCGGCGCGGGCGGGCGTTTCGCCTGAACTGGTTAAGGTTGATGCTTCGAGCGGGCTGATGCTGACGCGATTTGTTGAAGGTCGCACGATGACGGCGGATCTGTTCAAGACAGTCTCCGGCGCACCGGCACGGGCAGGGCAGGC
>JANMQE010000403.1:0-1750 GCA_031370195.1 Phyllobacteriaceae bacterium | reverse complement strand
TGCCGCTGGTGAACGAGTTGATCATCGGCATCGACGACAAGGACAGGTTCAATGCCTCCAAGCCGTCGAAGGACGCCGACAACTTCGCCGACTACGTGACCAACCCGGTGCTGCCGGCCTTGATCCAGACACTCTTCCCCTCCGCACTGGCGCCGACCAACTTCCCGCGCACCGACCTGTTGACCGTGTTCCTCAAGGGCATCGAAGGCGTAAACCAGCCCAAGAACGTGAAGACCGGCGAGCTGCTGCGGCTCAACACCGGGACGCCGGTAACCGCGGCCGCGAACCCGCTCGGCGTGGCTGCCGGCGACCTGGCCGGCTTCCCGAACGGGCGCCGCCCGGCCGACGACGTGGTTGACCTGTCGCTGCGTGTGGCGATGGGTGCGCTGTGCGTACTCACCGGTGCGACCGACACGCTGAAGGTGGGTTGCAAACCGGCCGATGCACTGGCCGGCGGGCTGGCCCTGACCGACGGTGTTCGCAAGTCCTCGGCCAACTACGGCGTGACCTTCCCGTACCTGACGACACCGCTGCCCGGCAACTTCAACCCGACCGCTGCCGCAGGCACCGTCTACCCCTGAACTCGAAAGGCATCAGCACATGAAACCGAATCGAACCTTCTGGGCATGCGCGGCGCTGGCCATGACGCTGAGTCTGGGCGCTTGCTGGAACGACGACGATGACGACGACACGGTCACCGTCGGCAACGGCCAGACTGTGCCCGACAGCGCCGGCGCCAGCACGGCAGCCTTCCTGGCGTACCTGCTGGCGCTGAGCCCGAACGACGAAACGTCCGAGCCCTCTGCGATCAGCAACAGCTTTGCCGTGCCGCCCGACGACGTGGGCGAGCCTCAACCCTTGACCTGAACCCGACCCGGCCCGCCTCTGCGGGCGGGCCTTTTCCCACCGCCACTTTCTCTCAGGAGATTTCAATGAATGCATCCACCAGCTCCAACGATTGCATTTCTTCCGACCGGGTCGAAGGCACCACGGTCTACAACCTGGCCGGCGACAAGCTCGGCTCGGTCGACGACCTGATGATCGACAAGCACTCGGGCCAGGTTCGTTACGCCGTGCTCGAGTTCGGCGGCTTTCTCGGCATGGGCACCGACCGTTACCCGCTGCCCTGGAACATGCTGAAGTACGACACCGAGAAAGACGGCTATGTCGTGCCGATCGACAAGGACAAGCTCGAAGGCGCCCCGCGTTATGCGGATGGCGATGCGCCGGCCTACACCTCCGAGTACGGCCAGCGGGTCAACGGCTACTACGGGCTCTGATCGGCAGCGGCCCCTGGCCGCTCGCCACGAGGCCGCACAAGCACCCGAACCCACCTTCAAGGGAAAACAATGCCTCGATCATTCACATCCGCGGTTCAAGCTGCAGCTTGGCGTGTCTCACGGCGAGGCTTGGTGCAGACCAGTGCGGCGCTGGCCTCGGCTCACCTGACGGGTTTGGCGGTTGCCCAGCGCGTTGACGCTGGCAGCGCGGCGGCGGTGGTGGCAACAACGCCGCAGGCCACCACCGACCGCCCTGCGCTGATGCAGGTGAGCCTGCGTGTGAACGGACAGTCCCACTCGCTCAACGTGGATACACGCACCAGCGTGCTCGATGCGCTGCGCGAAGGGCTGTCCATGAAGGGCACGAAAAAAGGCTGCGACCACGGCCAGTGCGGCGCGTGCACGGTGTTGATCGAGGGGCGCCGCGTCAACTCATGCCTGACGCTCGCCGTGATGCACGACGGCCAGGA
>JANMQE010000383.1:0-1846 GCA_031370195.1 Phyllobacteriaceae bacterium | reverse complement strand
CGTGCTACTGCGCCGTTTGAGCGGCTGCATCCAAATTATTTTTTCGGCTCACGGATGCACGAAGGCGATTTAGGTTTTCACGATGGCAATGCCGAATACGAAGCGATCAAAGCCGCGAGCGCAAAAGTGCCGACTGTCGTGACGATTTATTTGGATCGTCCGGCAATTTTGACGAACGTCAAAGATAAAGTTGCTGCACTACTCGGAAATTTTGGCGTGAGTGATGCCGCGCTGTTTGACGTGCTGACAGGGAAAGCAACACCACAAGGACGGTTGCCGTTTGAGCTGCCGTCCTCAATGGCAGAAGTCAAAGCACAGGCCGAAGACACGCCATACGATACAAAATCACCGCTCTACAAATTCGGCTTTGGTTTGATGTACGAACACTCTGTAAGCAAAAAATAAAAGGAAAAATTATGGTCAAAAAAGTTCTAATTATCGGCGGTGGGATTGGTGGATTATCCACTGCCATCGCGTTACGACAAGCAGGCATTGCCGTAGACCTCATCGAAATCAAAAGCGAATGGAAGGTCTATCACGTCGGTATTATTGTGCAGGGCAATTTTATTCGTGCGATGGCGGCACTTGGCATTGCAGATAAAGCTGTCGCCGAAGGCTTCCCGTATTTCGGCGTAAAATTTCAAACGCTGCACGGACATACCGTCGCTGAAATTCCCGGCATTCCAATGGCGGGGCCGAACTATCCAACTGATCTTGGAATGGGGCGTCCGGCGTTGCACACAATTCTTTCCGAAGCCGCATTGGAAGCGGGTACGAACGTGCGACTTGGTACGAGCTTCAGAGAAATTCAGCAGCATGAAAATAGTGCGACAGTGAAATTCACTGATGGAACTTCAGGCGAATACGATTTAGTGATTGGCGCAGACGGTGTGCATTCCAAAGTACGCAGTCAGATTTTTGGTGAGGAATATCAACCAAAATTCACAGGACAAGGCGTCTGGCGTTACAATGTGCCACGACCCGCCGAAATTGATTATGCGTTTTTATGCGTCGGGCTTGAGGGCGGCAAATGCGGCTTCATTCCATTGTCAGAGGAAACCGGATATGTTTTGCTGGTACAAGCTGAACCTGGCAATCCGCATCATCCGGCGGACAAAATGGCGGATATTTTTCGTGAGCGATTAGCCGCGTGTACAGGTGTGATGGCTGGCTTGCGCGATCAAATTACGGATTCTTCGCAGGTAATATATCGTCCACTCGAAGCCTTGTTAATGCCTGATCCGTGGCACCGGGGAAATGTGTTGTTGATCGGAGATTCCGCGCATACGACGACTCCGCATCTGGGGCAAGGCGCAGCCCAAGCTGTTGAAGATGGTGTCGTGTTAGGGGAAATACTCGCACGCGATGAACCGTTACCAAAACTGCTGGATGAATTTATGCAACGACGATTTGAACGCTGCCAATCTATTGTCGAAGGTTCGCTGCAACTGGGCGAGTGGGAAATGCATCCGTCGCCAGATGCCGATGCGCCGGGGCTGACGAAAAAGATGATCGGGATGATGGCACGACCGCTTTGATGTTCGGTATTTTAAATTAGTACGAATGCAATTACTGAAAGAGCAAACTAATGTTGAGCTGAGTTCGACGGTAGGGCTGCGGTTTACTCCGTACGAAATAGATTATCTGGTTGATGCGGAGGGGCATCATCACCTTCCGCTTGACCCGGAATTTCCATTTAATATCGTCCCGTTTACTTATGAAACTCTCAAACCGGAAGTGCGCCTGACGTGGCACAATCGGTTAGAGCTTTTCTTTCCGCTAAAAGGTTATGGCAGCTTTCGCATGGGTGAGCGCATTGTTGATTTCAAAGGCGGCGACGCTGCTG
>JANMQE010000362.1:0-6017 GCA_031370195.1 Phyllobacteriaceae bacterium | reverse complement strand
TGCAGAAAGTGATTGGATTGCTACCAAGACACGGTCAGGGAGCGCCGTGATCGGTCACAAGGGTCAAGGTGCAAGCCGACAAAGACCCGTAAACAACGAAGGTCCAGACATGAACATCACACGTCGTTTCACCCTCGCCCTGTCCGCCGCCGTGCTGGCATTCGGCGTCAGTTCGGCAGCCGCCGCTGACAAGCTGACAATCGGCACGGAAGGCGCATATCCTCCGTTCAACAACGTCACTGCCGACGGCAAGGTCGAAGGTTTTGACATCGACATCACCAATGCGCTGTGCGCGGAGATGAAGGTCGAATGCACCATCGTCACGCAGGATTGGGACGGCATTATCCCGGCGCTGCAGGCCAAGAAGTTTGACGCCATCATCGCCTCTATGTCGATCACCGACGAGCGCAAGGAAAAGGTTGACTTCACCCATAAATATTACAACACGCCTCCGGCAATCGCCGTACCGAAGGACTCGACCATTGCCGACGTGTCACCAGAATCGCTGAAAGGCCATTCGCTCGGCGCGCAGGCGGCGACCACGCATTTCAATTACGCAGAAGCCAAATATGGTGAGTCGGACATCAAAGGATTTCCCTCAGCGCAGGAATACCAGCTCGACATCACCAACGGCCGTGTTGAAGCGGTGATGGACGACGTCATGGTCATCCGTGGCTGGCTGGCAACGCCGGAAGGCGCTTGCTGCAAGATCCTTGGCACCATCACCCCCGACGCGAAAATACATGGCGAAGGCGCCGGCATTGCCGTGCGCAAGGGCGACACCGAGCTGCGCGACAAGCTGAACGCCGCCATCGACGCCATCCGCGCCAATGGCAAATACAAGGAAATCCAGGACAAGTATTTCGACTTCGACGTCTACGGCGGCTGAGCGGTATCTGTCTGACCAACAATGCGGCGCGGGGGAAACCTCGCGCCGTTTCGATTCAAGTGGCAAACCGGTCAGCGGAAGCTGCGTTCCGCTTCGATGGCCAACCCCAAGCCGACGCTGCCGAACACATCGCCTTTGACAAACCGGCTTTGAGGAAACAGCTGCTTAAGCATCTGATGCACAACAGGAATCTGCGTCGTGCCACCGGTCAGAAACACGGCGTCAATCTGCTCAACTTGAACATCTGCCAATTCCATTGTTTCGAGACAGGTAACGCGTAACCTCGCAATCAGGCCGGAGACGCTGTTCTCAAACTTGGCGCGGGAAAACCCGACCTCGCCGCCGTCCATCCCGGCAATTGTGGACGTGTGGACCTCACGGTTGGACAGCGCGACCTTGGCCGCTTCCACCTGCCCCGCCAGACGGTGGCCATCACGATGCTCAACCACGGCAAGCAGCCGCTCAAACAGATCCGGCCTGTCAGCGTCTTTCGAGATAGATCGCAACTGCGCCAACGCCTTGGCATCGGAAAGGCTGTTGATCCGGTGCCATGTTGCAAGATCATTGAACGGCCATACCGGCAGATTGCGCCGCCCATCCTTTGATTTGCTGCCAAGCCCGAACAGCGGCATGATTTGGCCGACGCTCAAAACGCGATCCATATCCGTGCCGCCGACGTGAACACCGCCATTGGCCAGCACGCGGCCTGCCTCGTTGCGGCCCCTGCCCGGCCCAAGCCGCGCGACGGTGAAATCAGCCGTGCCACCGCCGATGTCGGCGATCATCGCCAGACTTTCACCCGTCAGGCTGCGCTCATAATCCAGCGCCGCAGCAATCGGCTCCAGTTGAAAGCGGATGTGCCTGAAGCCCTGTTTGCGCGCAATTTTCTCGAGCGTCTGTTCGGCAAGACGGTCAGCGGCTTCATCATCGTCGATGAAATGAACCGGACGGCCGATCACCACATCGGTGATATCCTCGCCAAGATGGCGTTCTGCCGTCGCTTTCAAATGCTTGATGAACTTGCCGAGAATGTCCTCGAATGACACCAACCGCGTGCGAACGCGGGTTGATTCCGCCATCAATCCAGTGCCGAGCACGCTTTTGAGCGAACGCATCAGGCGGCCGGAATGGCCATCGGTATAAAGCTCGATGGCATCGCGACCGAAATGGTCTGTGCCCAAATCGAAATCAAAAAACAGCGCGCTCGGCAGCGTGACGTTCGCGCCTTCAAGCGGCACCAGCTTCGGCGCGCCTTCTTCCATGACTGCGACGGTCGAGTTCGACGTGCCAAAGTCCAGCCCGATGCGTGCGCCCATGTGGATGTTCCCAAGCTGTGGAGTTTGCGCCGCGCGGAAGCGAACCGGCGGAGCGCGGATTGAGCAGGCTTCGAAGCGCGATGCAACCCCTGAGGGGCGACAAAACCATCACGCCGGCGCAAGCAGCAAACTCGTGTCCGAGCGGGAAATTCCCTCCACGGTGCGAATGCGCGCGAGCACCTTGTCGAACTCGACCAGATCTCGCGTCTCGATTTCGGCCACCAGATCAAACGCCCCGTTGGTCGTATGCAATGAGACAATCTCCGGAATTTGCCGCAAGACCCGCACCACGCCGGGCGTGTGCTTGCCCGTTACTTCGAGCATCGCCACAGCGCGGACCTTGCGCGCGTCGGGCAATTCCCTTGTTCGCACGGTGAACCCCGTGATCGTGCCATCGCCCACCAACCGGTCGAGGCGGTTCTGGATCGTGCCGCGTGACACATCAAGTATGTCGGCCAATTTGGAAAGCGGCGCACGCCCATCATGCCGGAGTGCGGCAATCAATGCCCTGTCGAGATCATCCATCTTCATCACTTTGACAATTGAGTTGGCGATATGTCGCATTCTCTGGCGTATTTTGCAAGAGATTGCGATTTCAAACAGTCAGGACTCTGCGTAACTTGATCGAACGGTACCGAAACGGCGCTCCGGAGGTCATCATGGTCAAATTCGTCGGCACACGCGATATCATCGAATTGGTCAACCGCATCGGCATTGCCACGGTCTTCGAAGAGATCGTCAATGAGGCGGAGGCAGACTTTGCCCGCTGGCCGCAATTCGAAAAAGTCGCCCGCGTTGCAAGCCATTCAACCGACGGCGTCATTGAACTGATGCCGACCAGCGATGGCGAAACCTATGGCCTGAAGTTCGTCAACGGCCACCCGAAGAACACTGCCACGGGCCTGCGCACGGTTACGGCTTTCGGCCTTCTGGCCGATGTTGCCACCGGCTACCCGACGTTCCTTGCCGAAATGACGATCACCACGGCGCTGCGCACGGCGGCGACATCGGCACTGGCCGCCAAGCATCTGGCGCGCAAGGATGCCAAGGTCATGGCCATAATCGGACTTGGTGCGCAGTCGGAATTCCAGGCACTGGCATTCAAGGCGATCCTTGGCATCAACGCGCTGCGCGTATTCGACGTTGATCCTGCGGCGGCAAAGAAATTTGGCCGCAACCTCGCTGACAGCGGTATCTCGATTACTTACCTCAATTCAGCCGAGGACGCTGTCACCGGCGCGGACATCATCACCACGGTCACGGCGGACAAGCGCAACGCCACCATCCTTTCCGACAATATGGTCGGCGCGGGCGTGCATCTGAATGCAGTCGGCGGCGATTGCCCGGGCAAGACGGAACTTCACAAGGATATCCTGCTGCGCTCCAAAATCTTCACCGAATTCACGCCTCAGACCCGCATTGAAGGCGAAATCCAGCAGCTGGCCGCTGACCATGAAGTGACCGAACTTTGGGAAGTGATCTGCGGCACCAAGGAAGGTCGCACGGCCGACCGCGACATCACGCTCTTCGACTCCGTCGGCTTTGCCATCGAAGACTTCTCTACCCTGCGCGTCATCCAGCGACTTGCCGAACAAAACGGCCTCGCCCATGAGATTGACCTTCTGCCAACCGATGGTGGCGACCCGAAAGACCTCTACGGTCTGATCCGTTCCGCCGCCCGCAACGCTGACAGACTGAGTGCATGAAATGAGCAAGCTTGTGGAACTGATCGGCGCGCCGCTGGACCTTGGCGCTTCCATGCGCGGCTGCGCCATGGGTCCGTGCGCGTTGCGTGTTGCAGGGATTGCAGACCGCCTGACAGCCCTTGGCCACCGCGTCGTAGACAACGGCGATCTCGTCGCCTCCCCTGTTCATGACATCAACATCCCCGGCCGCGCCAAGAACGCAGCGGAGATCACCGGATGGGCACGGCTCCTCGAAAAGTCTGCGTTTGACGCGCTGCAGGGAGGCCGCATGCCGCTTTTCCTCGGCGGCGACCATGCAATTTCCTTCGGTACTGTTTCTGGCGCAGCACGGCATGCGAAGGCTGAAGGACGTCCGCTGTTCGTGCTGTGGATCGACGCACATGCCGATTACAACAACCCGGCGACCTCACCATCCGGCAACATGCACGGCATGCCCGTCGCGTTCTTCACGGGCGTGGACGGCTTTGATGGCATTTTGCCAGATGACCGCGCGACCGTTGCACCACACAACGTCTTCATTCTGGGCGTCCGCTCCATTGATCGGGATGAACGCCGGTCGCTTGGCGATGCTGGCGTCAATGTGCTCGACATGCGGGCGCTTGATGAGCACGGCATTGCAGCCCTGCTGCGAAGTGTCCTTGAAACTGTCGAAAAGGCCAATGGCATGCTGCACGTCAGCTTTGATGCCGACTTCCTCGACCCGTCAATTGCACCGGGCGTCGGCACCGCCGTCAATGGCGGCGCGACCTGGCGAGAGGCGCATCTGGCGATGGAAATGCTCGCCGACAGCGGCTTGGTCACTTCACTTGATGTTGTCGAACTCAATCCATTTCTTGATGAGCGCGGCAAGACGGCGTTGACGCTTGTCGATCTGGTGGCAAGCCTGTTCGGCCAGCGCATCTTCGAAGCGGTGGACGCCTCCGCTTTTGTCGCCCGTGCGGGTGGACAGGCAAAGTCAGGGATGCTTCAATCCATTTAGAAAACAAGACAGCCCGAACGGGCGTCGGGGAACGACATTGACAGAAGCGCTGGCACTGCTCGGCTTCGGGCCGACAGGATGGGGTGACGAGATACTGGCGGGCGTCGGTGTGACCATCGCGCTGGCGCTGGCGACACTTCCTGTTGGCCTGACAATCGGCTTCTTCGTTGCACTCGGCAAACAGTCCGAAGAGCAGACCATCCGACTTGCCGCCAACATCTACACCACCATTTTTCGCGGGCTGCCGGAACTTTTGACGCTGTTCATCGTGTTCTACGGCGCACAAATCGGCATTCAGACCGCCTACGCCTGGATCACCGGGTCGGAGACGGTGATCGAGGTCAACGCGTTTGTTTCGGGCATGATCGCGCTCGGCGTTGTGTTCTCGTCTTACGCCTCCGAAGTTTTCCTCTCCGCATTCCGTGCCATTCCGAAGGGCCAGTATGAAGGCGGCTGGTCAATTGGTCTTTCCGGCTGGAACACGATGCGGCTGGTCATTCTTCCGCAGTTGATCAAGATCGCCCTGCCCGGCCTTGCCAATCTCTGGTTGATTCTGTTGAAAGATACGGCGCTGGTCTCCGCAGTCGGGCTTTCAGACATCATGCGCCAGACCGGCGTCGCCGCGCGCGTCACCAAACATGCCTTCCTGTTTTTTGGCACCGCCTGCATGGTCTATTTGCTGCTTGCGATCATCTCATCCTTCTTCATCACCCGCATCAGCGACTGGGCATCCAAAAGCGAGGCCGCGCGATGACTGCCGTGACAGCAAAAGTGCAAAAGCCGGTCGCTCCGCCAAAGCCGTGGACCCGCGAGCGCACCATCGGATGGGCGCTGGTCGGATTGTGGATTTTCATCATCGGCAGCCTGCTGCTGTGGATGGTGGAAGCGTGGAACCCTGAGCTTTTCGACAAATATTTCCCGAAATATGTCAGCGGCCTGATCATCACACTGGAACTGGTGGCAGCTTCGATCATCCTTGGCGCGCTGCTGTCGTTCCCGATCGCCATGATGCGCATGTCGAAGAACTGGCTGCTCAACAAGATTTCCTACGCTTACGTCTATTTCTTCCGCGGAACGCCATTGCTGGCGCAGACATTCTTGATCTACTACGGCCTCGGCGAATTCCG
>JANMQE010000355.1:0-3102 GCA_031370195.1 Phyllobacteriaceae bacterium | reverse complement strand
CGAAACTGTTCAGCCGCGACGATGATCTTATCATCGGCAATGGCCTCTTGAGCCCGCGCTCGCCAATCAGCTTCCTGCGTGATCTCAATGCGTGGGGATCACTTGGCTGGTATTACGAACACATTTACAGCATCGCCGACGGCAAAAAGCCAAACCTGTCGCTCAGCGCTTTCAGGGCGCTGCTGGCCTATGACAGGACGGAAGGGAAGACTGCGAAGGAGCTGATCAGGTAGAGGGTTGGCTGGAAACTATCGAACAGTGTGTGGTTTGATAAAGTCAAAGTTTTCAAGGCTTTGTGCGAGGCCGCCCCTCATCTGCCTGTCGGCATCTGACCGGGGCGAGCCACGGGTCTCGCCCGCCTTCGGCCCCCGCTGGAGAAGCGGGGAGAAGACAGACACTTGGCACCTTATCGGCTATGTATTTGATTTTAAGTCAATCCCGCAGCTTACTCTGCGGCTGGCAGCCGCATGCGATAGAGGCCGCGCAGTTCGGCGACCGGGACGGGTTTGTTGTGGCGCAGGAGTTCTATCTGGCCGGATGAGGCAAGGCGCTTGGACGCCAGCTTGATCACGGCCATCAGCTTGCGCCATTCCTTTTCGTCATTGCTCGACAGCGCAACGGCGACATCCATCGGCGCAATGGTCTTGCCGGGACCCGCTTTGGCCAGAAGGCGCAGCGTGGTTTCTTCGATCTCGGTCTCACTTGCCATCTTTGTCTCCTAACAACGCCGCGCGGGCGCGGGAAAAATATTGGCGACGGATCAGTACCGACATGATGAATACTGTCGAGGCCATAAACACATATGGCCCGGCATACCAGCCCATAAAGCCGATCGACAGAAAGATCGCCCGCAGGCCCGCATTGTAATGGCGGCCGGCGAGGAGATTGAAGCTGAGCGCTTTCTTGCCCGCAGCTTTCGCTGCGGCTGATGGCGCGACGCCATCTACGGTGAACGGCACGGCGCCGATCAGGATCGAGCAGTAATTCTGCAAGCGGTAGGACCATGAGAATTTGAAGAAAGCGTAGGCATAGATGAGCAGCAGCACCATGGTTTTGAATTCGAACATGGCGCGCGATGACGGGATCATGACCGGCAGATGGCTTGAAATGGCAATGACCTGATCCGATGCATTCATCAGCGCGAAACAGCCGCCGATGGCAAAGACGGATGTTGAGGCAAAGAAGGCTGTGCCTTGCTGCAATCCGGCAATGACGGAGGTGTCGATGACGCGCAGCTCGCGCGAGATCATGACATTCATCCAGTTGGCCCGCTCGCGGTTCATCAAGACATTCAACGACTGCCGGCTGGTGAAACGTCCGCCGGTGGACTGCGCATAGCCAAACCAGCTGATGACGAATAGAATGAGCGCTGTGGCGTCGGACCAGGTATATGGGTGAATGTAATCCATCAGCCTCTCCCGGCTGCTTCGCGTTGTCGCTGCCGTCATATCGGCGGTCGCGAACCGAAGCGGCCCAATGGTCTGGTTTGAACCACAATAAACCCCTCAATCAAGGGCAATTGCATGTTCCTTTCGGTTTTCGACCTGTTCAAGATCGGCATCGGCCCGTCATCGTCGCATACGATGGGGCCGATGGTGGCGGCCACACGGTTTCTTGACGAGATCATCAACGGCGACTGGCCGCGCCCCTACGGCGCGAAGGTGGCGGCGATCAAGGTGAGCCTGCACGGCTCGCTGGCCTACACAGGGATCGGCCATGCCACGGACCGTGCGGTGATCCTCGGTCTTTGCGGCGAGAAGCCGGACACAATGGACATCGAAGGCGCGGAGGCGCTGCTGGAGAAGGTGGCGAGGACCAGAACCGTGCAACCTGAAGGGCATCCGTCCTACCGGTTTGACCCAGCCGTTGATTTGGTGCTGGACAAGAAGACACCGCTGCCCGGCCACGCCAACGGCATGGCCTTCACGGCGCTCGACGAGGACGGGCGGCAGATTTTGCGCGTGCCGTATTTCTCGGTTGGCGGCGGGTTTGTGCTGAGCGGCGATGAATTGTCGGCGGCAAAATCGCAAGGTGCCAAGCCGTCGGGGCCTGTGGTGCCTTATCCGTTCAAGAATGCCAATGAAATGTTGGCAATGGCGAAGAAATCCGGCCTGTCGATAGCCGATATGAAGCGGGCGAATGAAGAGACGATCATGACGCGCGAGGCGCTGGATGCCGGGCTGGACCGGGTTTGGGCGGCGATGGATGCGTGCATTGCAAGCGGACTGGCGCGCGACGGGATCATGCCGGGCGGGCTCAAGGTGAAGCGCCGTGCCAAGGCGATCTTTGAGCAGCTCAACGCCAACTGGGGCAGCAACATACCGAACCCGCTGCTGGCGAACGACTGGCTGTCTGTATACGCGATGGCGGTCAACGAGGAGAACGCTTCGGGCGGGCGCATTGTGACTGCGCCGACGAACGGTGCAGCAGGTGTGTTGCCTGCGGTGGTCAAATATTATCTGCGCTTCCACGACGCCAACGACCGCGACGGGATACGCAACTTCATGCTGACGGCAGCGGCGGTTGGCGGGCTGATCAAGCACAATGCGTCCATTTCCGGTGCGGAAGTGGGGTGTCAGGGCGAAGTGGGCTCGGCGGCGGCGATGGCTGCTGCGGGGCTGGCGGCAGCGCTTGGCGGTACGCCGGAACAGATTGAAAATGCAGCAGAAATTGCGCTTGAGCATCACCTTGGCATGACCTGCGACCCGATTGCCGGATTGGTGCAGGTTCCATGCATTGAGCGCAATGCGCTTGGCGCGGTCAAGGCCGTGACGGCGGCCTCACTGGCGCTGAAAGGCGATGGCAGCCATTTTGTTCCACTCGACGCTGCGATAGAGACGATGCGCCAAACGGGCAGGGACATGGACGAGCGGTATAAGGAAACGAGCCTTGGCGGGCTGGCCGTGAATGTGGTGGAGTGTTGAGTGTCTAACCGAAAATTCTACTGCAGCGGCCAACTGCTGCGACTTTCTGCGCTTTTGAGTAGTGACCAAGTTTGAAATTTGGTTCTTCAATCCACCCTGTTGACTTTCGTGTTATAGTCAACCGGACTGAGTTGTTGCAATGCACAATCACACCATATTGTGCATGTATGACAATCGG
>JANMQE010000341.1:0-2096 GCA_031370195.1 Phyllobacteriaceae bacterium | reverse complement strand
CCTGACACCCGACACCTAACATACACCTATCTTCCTGTGGAAACTTATTTTATTGCCATTCTCGTGATTGTAACGCTCCTGTTGATCGTGCAGGCGCTTGTTTTTGTAGGCTTTTATTTTTTAGCCAAACGAGTCGTCGAGATGATCGAACGAGTCGGGCAATTGCAAACGCAGGCTGAATATTTACTAAAAAATACGGAGCCGGTCTTGCAGTTATCCAAGCAGGTAGTCGGTGAATTTAAAGACGCTGCCGGATATTTTTCGCAGGGCGCACAACACTTAACGGCAATTGTTGAAATGGTCAAGGACGAAACCGCCGATGTTAAGTCATTATTAGGTGATACAACTGCGATGGCGCGTCGTGAACTCGACAAAGCCCAATCCCGCGCCGATCAAATTCAAAACACACTCGCCATCACTACCGATCAATTTCAACGGACTGCCAACATCGTACAACATAGCGTACTCGAACCCGCCCGTGAATTCTCATATTTAATGGCTGGCGTCAATCGTGCGCTGGAAGTTTTCACCGCTAGTAAAAGCATGCCTGTTGACCGCGTCTATCAAGACGAGGAAATGTTTATTTAACTACTGTACAATCAATAGTTCAGCCCTCAACAGCTCCTCCGATATTCTCATTATCAGTTGACTTTCTCCCTGCAAATAAAGCTTAATACCCTATTAACTTAGCGGTAAGAATTTAGTTTTATCCCGCTTAGAGGAGTCCGAATGGATTACAGTTTTGAATTACTAAAACACTATGCTCGCGTCCTGACCGGAAAGGTCACAACTCCGGTTGTCTTGAATATGCTCGTGACTTCAGTTTGCGACATGCGTTGCGTACATTGCTTCTTCACCGATCAACTGGATGACAAGCCGCGCAAAAAATTGCAAATGACGACCAGGAATTTTGAGCAGGTCAGCGAAACGCTGAACGGTACGCTGCCCGTCCTGATTCTGGCCGGAGGCGAGCCGTTCACGCGCAAAGACATCCCTGAAATTGTTCGTGCTTTTTACGAAAACAATAAGCTTGAATCGGTTTATTTAATGTCGAACGGCGGCATTCAACAGCGCATCATGCCGGACGTGCAGCGCATTCTTGATGAATGTCCGAACCTGAATGTGACAGTCGCACTGGGAATTGACGGACTCAAAGAAGATCACGAAAATATTCGTCAAAAAGCTAATAGCTGGGACAAAGCAATTGATACCGCGCGTCAGTTACAAGCCATCAAAAAAGAAATTCCAAGACTTGATGTGCAAACCTGCACCTGCTTCATGAATTCCAATCAGGATCGGATTTTTGAGTGGTATGACTTCCTGCGTTATGAACTGAAGCCGGACAAAATTAACTTCAATTACATTCGTCCACCAGCTGCGAAACCTGAAGAGCTAAACATTGATCTCAGTCGTTACCAAAAGCTGACCCGAATGATTGATGATGATTCGCGACGCGGCGTGATTAGTAATCATTACGCCGGAAAAGGTGGATTTTTCAAAGCAGCAATTGACATTCACATGCACGAAGTCATTGCCAAAACCGAAATCGAAAAGAAAGCACAACTTCAATGCCACGCCGGAAATACGGGTGGGGTGATCTACGACGAAGGCACCGTGTCGAGCTGCGAAAATCTTGATCCGGTAGCAAATTTACGCGACTACGATTGGAATTTCTGGAAGCTCTGGAATTCTCCTGAAATGGATGCGCGGCGCAAACATGCACGCACCGGCTGTCACTGTACGCACGAATCTAATTGTTACTATCCTTCGTTAGCCTTCAATCCGAAGCATTTGATTCAAATCAAAAAGATTGAGCGTGATTTGAAAAAGGCTGCCAAAGCCGGATTAACCGGACAAATGATCGAAGCGAACGCGAATTAAGTTCAGGACTTTTCAACTGCGTGTTACTCTCTTGCCCGGATGGAAGAAGCGACTAAAAAATTCCTCATTATTACTTCTGATACTGGCGGAGGGCATAGTAGCGCGGCGGCAGCGATTGCCGACGGATTAAAACGATTTTCCGCGCCAGGTTGTTTAGTCAACATTGCACGCGCCATCGAAGAATCTCATTATCTCGCGCAGAAGCTCGCTGATTT
>JANMQE010000308.1:0-3245 GCA_031370195.1 Phyllobacteriaceae bacterium | reverse complement strand
GACGAGCCACCGACCCACAGGTTTTCCATGCCATGCACCCTGCAATTGGCATCGACGACGCTTTTCAGCGGATCTGTGCCCATGCGTGTGCCGCCCATGTGATGGTGACCGGCGATTTCCTGATTGTCCGGGTAATTTTCGTTGTTGATCACCCAGTCTTCAAATCGCAGACGACCGAGATCCTGGGCGGCAAGAGTCTCGCCAAACAGGCGCAGCCCTTCAACCATTGTCTTTCGCTCAAGTTCGCCCTTTTTCCAATGCAGAACAATGCGCGGTACGCCTGCTGCGTCGGTTTCATCGGGCGACAGGGTGATATGGTTGGACTCGACCGGCGATTGCTCCCAGCCAAGATAGATTTGCGCTGCGCAACGCAAATGTGCGCCGAACCCATTGGCAACCCACTCGGACGTGTCCGGAGCATAACAGGCGAGATCAGCGACGAGGCCCTTGACGCCGCGGTAGGGCGAGCGGATCAGCCGCGCACCGAAATTCATGATGCCAAGCCGCTCCATCGCCTTGGCGCTGGGCGAGAAAAAGGCTTCACCTTGGGCGTCCCACTCGAATGCGCTCTCGTCGAACAACAGCGCGACGGCGGGCTCAAACTGCGGATGCTCCATCCAGTATTTGCCAAGGGCGGCGGCTTGCGGCACGACAGCGCCATTGTGTTTTCTGTTGGACCACAACAGCAGGCGCGAATTCTCAAGGCCGCCGGTACAGGTAACGAAATGGTCGGCGGAGAGCGCGCCCGCTGGCTTGCCATTTGACCAGAGATTGGCTGCCGTTACCCGCTGGCCATTGCCGACGAGGTCCGTGACCATTGTGTTCATGACCACAGCAATCGTTGACGAGGCTTCCAGATCGGCGCGGTATTTTTCGCCGACATGCACTGCCGGGCTCTTGATCAACTGCACCCAGTCAATGTCGTCGCTGACCGGCATGTTCGGGCGGAAGGGCGTCAGATCGAGCATGGTGTGGACGAGATCGAAATAGGGTTCCAGATCACGCCGCGTGATCGGCCAGCCAGAATTGGGAATCCAGGCGCGCTGGTCGAAATCATGCGCGTCCAATACGCGGCACCAGCCGGCCCAATGGTTGGAACAGCCGCCGAGCAGGCGAATGCGCGTCACGTCCAGATCAAAGTAATAGTCGCCATCGACTTTGCCCTGATAGAATTCCTGGCTTTCGGCTGTTATCTCATCCGTACCGGCTTCGAGCATTACTACGGGGATTTGCGCATGCGCCAATTGGAGCGCGATGGCCATGCCTGCCGGACCTGTGCCGATGACACAGACTTTTGCGGCAAAACCTGATGCGCGGTAGGCGTCCATTCCAGCAAAAATCAACGCAGATCGCTCCGCTTGAGGAGCCAACCGCCTGCGAGGACGGTTTCGTCCTGATCAAGCTGACTTGCAGTTGCCTTCCGCGTGAGGCGCAAAAAGGCCGCGAGCGTGAGAAATGCGCCAAGAAAACGGCGGCGGCTGAAGGCAGCAGATTTGGACTGCGCTGAAAATTGAGCCGTGTCGTCCATTAGCTTACCCTGCTTTTAAGCCGCATATCCCCCTGGGACAGTATCGCCGTTTCATGTTTGCATGTCGAGATAACGGAACCGCAATATAATGAATGGGTTAATTTCAGGTGGCTTGGGTTCAGCGCCACAGCACAATAAGCACCACGCCTGCCGCGACAAAAAGGCACCCTGTTGCCTCGAGCCGGTTGATTTTTTCCTTGAACACGAAGACTGCTGTTGCAAATGCCAGCAGCATTTCGACTTGCGCCAGCGCTTTGACTATGGCGGCGTTTTGCAACGTCATGGCTGTGAACCAGCCAAGCGAAGCCGTTGCACCGGCAATCCCTGTGACGAGCGAGGGCTTCCAGGCTTTGACGATTTTGGACAACTCGTCCGGCTCGCGAAGGACAATCCAGCCAAGCATCAGCACGGCCTGCAACAGGATCACGAATGCCAAGGTTACCGTCGCCTGCATCAGGAAATTGGGGCCACCCAAGGCCAGTGAAGCGGCGCGGTAGGAGATTGCGGAGAGACCGAAACCGGTGCCGGAGGCAAGGCCGATGAGCGCTGTGCGGTGGAACAATGACGTAATGAGAGAGGCGGACGTCAACGACGATCTCGCCACTGAAATCAGCATTACGCCGAGAACGCAGATGCCGATGGCGATGACTGCCCCGATGCTGATGGTTTCTCCGAGCAGAATAATGCCGAACACGGCGGCTTGCGCGGGCTCTGTGCGGGAATAGGCTGTGCCGACGGCGAAGTTGCGGTGCGAAAAGAGATGAACGAGCAAAAACGTTGCGGCGATCTGCGAGAGGCCCCCGATGATTGCCCAGACGAAAAACTGCGGCGTCAGCTGTGGAAATGAATAACCGACTTGCCAATGCAGAAACGCAAGGAATGCTAGCACGAATGGCATGCCGAAGCCGAAGCGCACGAAGGTGGCGGCCGTTGTGCCCATGCGGCCCTTGAGGTGTTTCTGCAGCGAGGAGCGGATGTTCTGCAGGAAGGCTGCGGCCAGCGTGATCGGTATCCACAGTTCCATGCACTCATACCCCATGCGCGTCTGGCGCTTTCGTGGCATAGGCAAGCGATGAACAAATCACAAGCGCCATCGCCATCAGACTTCGCCCATGTGCGCACATGGGTATTTGATCTCGACAACACGCTGTATCCGCATCACTCCAATCTGTTTTCGCAGATTGACGTGAAAATGACCGGCTATATTGCCGACCTTCTGACCTTGCCGCACGATGAGGCGCGCAAGGTGCAGAAGCAGTTCTATCTCGAGTTTGGCACAACGTTGCGCGGGCTGATGGAGAAGCACCAGATTGATCCGGATGACTTTCTGGAGAAGGTGCATGACATTGACTACACGTGGCTGACGCCGGACCCGAAGCTTGGCGAGGCGATCAGGTCCTTGCCCGGGCGCAAATTCATATTCACCAACGGCAATCGCGGACACGCTGAAAAGGCAGCGCTGCAGCTGGGCATACTTGATCATTTTGATGACGTGTTTGACATTGTCGCTGCGGACCTGATGCCGAAGCCCGGACGTCATCCGTATGACAGGTTTGTTTCAAAGCATCGCGTCACTGGCGGCGAAGCGGCGATGTTTGAGGATCTGGCGCGCAATTTGATAGAGCCAAAGGCGCTCGGCATGAAGACGGTTTTGATCGTACCGCGCAATTTCGAGGCGGATTTCGTCGAGGCGTGGGAGCAGGACGGCAAGGATGGC
>JANMQE010000295.1:0-8153 GCA_031370195.1 Phyllobacteriaceae bacterium | reverse complement strand
CCAACGCTTGGTTATCTGTCTGAACGACTTGATGACTTCATGGACGGCAACTTTGGCTATGAGGAAAGACTGGACCGACTGCGCATATTCGCATCTGAGCAGAAGTTTCTGATTGGAGTGCGCATGTTGACCGGTGCACTTGCGCCAGTTTCAGCCGGGCACGCGCTATCCGACTTGGCAGATTTGATGTTGGCCCGCACATTTGATTTGGTGCAAACAGAGTTCACGCGTCGACACGGCACTATCGAGGGTGGCAATTCAGCATTGCTTGGCCTTGGCAAGCTGGGCAGCCGCGAATTGACTGCTGGCTCCGATATTGATCTCATCTTGCTTTACGATCACCCGGAAGACGCCGGTGAATCGGATGGTGAAAAGCCGCTCCATCCATCGCAATTTTATAGCCGCCTCACGCAGCGACTGATCGCAGCGGTTTCTGCGCCAACTGCCGAGGGAGTGCTCTACGAGCTCGATTTGCGGCTGCGCCCATCCGGCAACAAAGGTCCGGTAGCGACGCGCCTTTCAGCATTTGAGCAGTATCAAGCGCACGACGCTTGGACTTGGGAACATCTTGCAATGACACGCGGGCGGGTCGTCACGGGCGATAGAGCCTTGAGTGTTCGCGTCGAAGCGTCTCTCGAAGCGGTATTGTCGATGCCACGAGATTCGGCAAAAATTGCCAAAGATGTTGCGGACATGCGTGTGCTCATCGCAAAGGAAAAGCCGCCGAAGGGCAAGTACGACTTCAAATTGATGCCCGGCGGCTTGATTGACCTTGAGTTTATCGCACAAGCCGCTGCTCTGACCAAAGGTTATGGGGCACCTCGCTCGACCTCGACGGAGGTCATTCTCGCAAGTCTGAACGACCCGCGCCTGACGGTTGCGCAGCGAGATACTCTGGTTGCTGCGCATCGGTTGTTTTCCGCGATGACACAAATTCTCCGCCTTTGCCTGAACAATGATTTGGGTGAAGTCGAATTGAACGACACACTTCTGGAAATCATGTGCCGTGCAGCCGATATGCCCGATGAGGCGACGTTTGCAGCACATGTGACGAACACGGCAGGGCAGGTGAGGGCCATCTTCAGTCTGCTTTTTCGTGAACCGCGCAGGAAAGCGTGATGGGCCACACGACTTGCGCACCCGCATCGGGGGTGTCGATGCAAAGGATGAAAACTATGAAACAGACAACCGGAATGGCACTGGCATTTCTCGCGCTTTCGGCGGCAGTAACTGGCACAGCGCTCGCGGATCAGCGCCAAGGCGGCAATGCCGGCTTTATGGGCGGGCGCGAAGGCGGGATGAAGGCAATCAAGCTTGCTGATGCCGACAACAACGGCGAGATCACGTTCGACGAGTTCAAGAAGGCTGCTGGCGACCGTTTCGTCCTTGCCGACGTGGACAAGGATGGCAAGGTGACAGTCGCAGAAATGGCAGCAGCCATCGAAAAAATGCGCACGGAGCGCATGGCCAAACGGATGATCGAGCGTTTTGATTCCGACGGTGACGGTTCTGTCACGCTTGCCGAGATCGAAAATGGCCAGAAGGAAATTTACGCACTCCTCGACCGTAACGACGACGGAAAGCTGGTCCAGGATGAAATGCCCCGTAAGGGCGGCAAAGGCCACAAATGGGGCAAGTCTGGCCCCGATGGCAACAACTGATCCGAAAAAGACCCCGGAGAGCAGTCTCCGGGGTTGAGTTTCAGGGCAGTAAACTTTTCAGGGCCGCTCTCTTCACGCCGCGATGTCCATGTCAGCCATGGGAATGCGCACGGAGACTATTGTGCCGACGCCTTCACGTGAGCGGATTTTCAGCGCGCCGCCGTGCAGTTCTGTCAGCGAGCGCGAAATTGCCAGACCAAGACCGGAGCCGTTATGGCTCTTGGTCAATTGGTTTTGCACCTGTTCAAATGGCTGGCCGAGTTTGCGAAGTGCCTTGCGGGGTATGCCGCAGCCGGTGTCCTCGATGGTCAGTGCCAGCGCCCCGCCCGCCTTTCGCGCCCTGACTGTAATCCGCCCGTCGTTGCCAGTGAACTTCACCGCGTTTGACAGCAAATTGAGCAGAATCTGTTTGATCGCCCTGCGGTCCGCATGCACAGCCATACAGTCATGTATCCGTGTGATCAGCTCGATATTCTTTTCACCCGCGCTGACCGCCACAACGCGCACCGCTTCGGTGATAAGCGGGCAAAGATCGACAGGTTCAAGATCCAGCGAGAAACGCTTGGCCTCAATTTTTGACATGTCCAGAATGTCGTTGATGACACCAAGCAGATAGTTGCCGCTGGAATAGATATCTTTGACATACTCCTGATAGCGCGGGTCGCCGACAGCGCCGAACATGCCGGACTGCATGATGTCTGAAAAGCCGATGATGGCATTGAGCGGCGTACGAAGTTCATGGCTCATATTGGCGAGGAACTCGGATTTGGTCAGGTTGGCCGCCTCGGCCCGTTCTTTCTCTGCGCTGTATTTCTCGTTCAACTCGAGCGCCTCTTCAGTGCGCTCGGCTTCAGCTTTGCGTGCAAGGCTGAGGTCATGGATTGTTGCCATCAAGCGACGCTCACTGTCGGTCAACCGCTCTTGATGCTGCTTGATTTGCGTAATGTCGGTGCCGACAGATACGAGGCCGCCGTCCTTCATTTTGAGTTCGTTGACCTGCAACCATCTGCCGTCTGCCAGCAGCCTCTCGAAAGTTTGCGCGCCATCCGGGCCCTTATCGCTTGCCATGCGTTTTTGTGTCACGAAGGGGCGAATGCTTTCGATTGCCGATTGTGAAGGATTGGCCTTCAGAACGATATCTGTAGCGCCAGTTATTTCCTGAAATTTGGTGTTGCAGATAAGAAGTCTTCCGGACTTGTCCCATAGCGCAAAGCTCTCGGAGATGCACTCGATCGCATCCCGCAAACGACGGTCGGCGTCTTCCATGTTCCGCGCCATGGCTTGCTGTTCGGTCACATCGACGGCAATACCAATCAGATGAATATCATCCTTGCAAGGGTCCACGATCTGGGCTCTTGCCCGCATGTGGACCCAGCTGCCGTCAGCATGGCGCATCCGGAACATGGTGTCGATTTGGGAAATCTCGCGTGAGGTGATCCTGTTCGCCAACGCATAGAGATCACCATCCTCGGGGTGCATGATTTCGGAAACTTCACCAAACGACAAAATGGCATCGCGGGGTTCGTATCCCAGAAGCTCGTACATCGAACGCGACCAATAGAGGCGACCGCGCGCCATGTCCCAGTCCCATAGTCCGCAACGACCACGTGACAATGCAAGATCAATGCGCGAATGGGTATCGCTGTAGATCCGGTCGGCGTTCTTGGCCCGCGCGACCTGCGTGAAATAGGCGAACAGGATGACCAGCAGCAGTCCGGAAGTGACAACAAACAGCGTGACATTCATTGAGGCGGACTTGTTCCAATCCTCGAGCACGCCATCCGCGCTTTGGAGAACCGCGATCATCTCGCCATTTTCACCAATATTCCTGGCAGCAGCGAAGTATTCAAGACCGGAAATCGCCACCGACATGACGCCGGCCCGCTCGCCAAAGAGCAGCAATGGCTGGCCATCAGTCATGATCTCATCCAACTGCACGCCGTTAAGTGCAAGATCACCGCCGCTTGCTGCAACAACCCGGTGGTCCCCGCCAATCAAAAGCAATGTCGTATAAGCCGAAGCACGTGAGCCAAGATCATCCAGTTGCAACAGATCAGCACGGTTGTCCGAAGCTGAGCTCGCCTTGGCACGCGCATCAATCAGCGCAGCAGTGAGCGCGACATGCGATCTGGCTTGGGAAACAAGAAAATCGCGCTGGTTGGTCAGTGTCACAAAACGGACGGCACCAATGATGACCAGAAAAATTATCGTCAGCACAGGAATGGCACGGCGGAAGAAGGGTTCGGCAGCAAGGAATTTTTGATAGGCAGGTTCCGCAAGCAAGCGGGCAGGACCGATCATTCCATTGCGCTGAAGTCCGGTAGTGCGCGATTTTTGCGCAAAAACCTTCCCCGCCGGCGCGCTTCGCGCGTCCGCTTTTGACATAGCTGGCTCCCCGAACCAATGATTTTACTGATGACTGACCCGGCAGACCGCACACCCGAATCGCAGTCAATGAATCATTGCTGATTCGCCTTGTCCAGCCCTTGTTTCAGAAAAAATCATTGAGCAGTTCACATCATGTTGCAGTCGTTTCAGGCAAGGGTCCGATCCACGATGTCGCGCACATCAGCGGACAATCCCGAAGTGCCGGCAATGAAAGCAAGCGATTCCCTCGCCTCTTCTTTGCGTACCGGTTCGAGAGACCGCCAGGACCGCATGGCAGTTAGGAGACGGGCTGCAGTTTGCGGATTTGCCTTGTCGACGCCGATGATAAAATCGGCAAAGAATCTGTAGCCAGCGCCGTCAGGACGGTTGAAGCCGGTTGGATTTGACGTGGCAAAAGTGCCGATAAGTGATCGCATGCGGTTCGGATTGTTGAACGAAAAAGCACGATGTTTTGTGAGTGCAATAACGCGGTCAAGTGTCGCGTTGCCGGGGACCATCGCCTGCACCGCGAACCATTTGTCCATGACGAGACTGTCGCCTCCAAACTTGGTCTCGAACATGCCAAGTGCTTTTGACGTTTCCGCTGTCTCGGGAAAACGCATGCACAAAATGCCCAGTGCCGCGAACCGGTCCGTCATGTTGGTTGCAGTGGAGTAATTGCTGTATGCCAATGCCGGATCGCCAGAATGCAACGCCATACAATCAAGTATGATGTTCTTCAGCGCACGCTTGCCAGCAGACGCTGCGTCGGGGCGAATGGGTCCTTTGTACTGCATGTCCTGCATGTCTGGTTGAAGTCTTGAGTGGTTCGCGTTCACGATTTGGGCAATCATGCTGTTGCGGGCCACGAATATGGCGTCTGGATCGACATTTCTGCCAATATCGCGGGCAATATCGCCTTCAAGCGGCAATGTCAGTGCCAGTGCGCGAAACGCCGGTTCCAACTTCCTGTCAGCCGCAATCGTTCCGAATATCTCGAGCAGGTTGCCCTCGTGCTGCAGGTCACCCTTGCCCCGCACTGTGTTTGACGCTGAAATCAGCGCGTCACTCGCTGCGGCGTTCAGCGCCTGCCAACGTGAGAACAGGTCATCATCGAATCGCGCCAAAAACAGCCGGTCGTCAGCCCTTTGTTCAAACGCCAGCGTGACAGGCGCTGAAAAACCACGGAGTAGCGACGGCACAGGGCGCTCAGTCACACCGTGAAACACAACGCGCTGCCGCTTCTTGCGGACATGGATAACACTGTCGATTATGCCGGAGCCTTCCGCTTTGGAGTAAGGAACTGGTCTTCCTTCGGCCCCCAACAATGCGAAGCTGACCGGTATGTGCATCAGTTTCTTGCGGGTCTCGCCGGGGGTCGGCTTCATCGCCTGCTCGAAATCAAGCGTGAACGTCGAAGCAGACTTGCTCCATTCCGCTGTTGCCATCAGCGTTGGCGTCCCGGCCTGATGATACCAAAGCGAAAATTGAGACAAATCTTTAGCCGACGCCTCCTCAAAGCATATGACGAAATCTTCAATTGTCACAGCTTGGCCGTCGTGCCTGTCGAAGTATAGATCCATGCCCGTCCGGAACGCGGCAGCGCCGATGATTGTGCGGAGCATCCGAACGACTTCGGAGCCTTTCTCGTACACTGTTGACGTATAGAAGTTATTGATTTCGCGATATTTTCGTGGGCGCACGGGATGGGCAAGCGGCCCTTGGTCTTCGGGAAACTGGTTGGCTTTCAACCCGCGCACTTCAGCAATTCGTTTCACCCCGCGCGAGCGCATGTCTGCAGAAAATTCGTGATCACG
Source organism: Phyllobacteriaceae bacterium (assembly GCA_031370195.1). Classification (GTDB taxonomy): domain Bacteria; phylum Pseudomonadota; class Alphaproteobacteria; order Rhizobiales; family Rhizobiaceae; genus JANMEX01. The sequence continues at coordinate 2,308 of JANMQE010000295.1, read as the reverse complement.
GAACACCGTCAGACCTTCCTTCAAGCAAAGCTGAAACCAGTCACGGCAGGTGATGCGGTTGCCCGTCCAGTTGTGAAAATACTCATGTGCAATGACTGCTTCAATTCCAGCATAATCAACGTCAGTTGCAGTATCTTGGTCGGCTAGAACATACTTGTCGTTGAAGATATTGAGACCTTTGTTCTCCATCGCCCCCATATTGAACGACGACACTGCAACGATCATGAAAAGATCAAGGTCATACTCGCGCCCGAACGTATCCTCGTCCCACTTCATCGAGCGGATCAGCGCGTCCATCGCATAAGCCGCGCGTGATTCCTTGCCATGCTCGACATAGATTCGAAGATCAACTTTCCTCTTCGACATGGTCACAAAACTGTCAGTGATGACGCCGAGGTCTCCGGCGACTAGCGCGAATAAGTATGACGGTTTGGGATGCGGGTCGTGCCATTCGGCGTAGTGCCAACCATCTGCCAGTTTGCCGGACGCGATCAGGTTGCCGTTCGACAATAGTATGGGCGCGTCGGATTGCGGCGCTTCGACCCGCACCGAATAGATCGAAAGAACGTCTGGGCGGTCCAGGAAATACGTGATGCGGCGAAAGCCTTCCGCCTCGCATTGCGTGCAATAAATGTTGCCGGAGCGATAAAGTCCCATAAGCGCCTTGTTGGCATCCGGGTTGATTTGCGTAACAATTTCAATGGTAAAGTGAGAATTTACAGGCAGATTTCGGAGCAAGAGCCGATCTGGAGTGACATCGTGGTCGCTATCACTCAGCGGATTTCCGTTGATTGTTGCTGCAATGAGCGTCAGCCCGTCGCCATCAAGCTCGAGTGGTGCTGAGACGGCCACTCCGGGGCGGCGCTCGACGAGGATGCGAGAGGTAACTCGGGTTTCGGCGCCATCCAGCCGGAAGGCCATATCCACTTCCGCAATGGCGTAGTCGGTTGGGCGGTAGTCTTCGAGCTTGAATGTTTTGCCGGTGTCGGTCCGCATTGTGCATCCATGTTGAGAATTTCCTCACCAACCCATACATCGGGTACTGGCTGGCGACAAACTTTCCAGTGCAAACAGTTTACAAATCGCGTTCCCGCGCTAGAAACCGTATAGAGCGTCGCGCACCTTCCGCGATTTGATCCAAACAATTGACAGGAATTTCCATGCCAGTAGTCCGGCCAAAATTCGGTATTGGCGCGTCCGCCTTGCGCAAAGAGGATCGAGGGTTCGTCACGGGGCAGGGTCAATATACTGATGACATCAAAATCGAAGACTGTCTGCATGGCTTTGTATTGCGCGCGCAATCCGCTCGAACTGCGTTCGAAATCCGCTCGATTTCTGATGCGCTCGAAAGTCCGGGCGTCAAACTGGTTTTGACCGGAAAAGATGTCGCGCATCTCAAATCACTGGCGACCTCCTATCGTCCCGACAATTTGGATGGCTCGCCCTTTGTCAGCCGCGACATCCCGATCCTCTGCCTGAACCAAACGCAGTACAGCGGCGACGCGATTGCGTTCGTTGTGGCCGAGACGTTGGAGCAGGCTGAAGACGCCGCTGAGAAGATTGACGTGGATTTTGTAACGCAGGATGTTGTTGTCGCAACGTCCGCGGCGACAGAGACGTATGCGCCGCTGGTTTGGCCGGAGCTTGGCACGAACATCGCCCATGTCTACACGCTAGGCGACGAAAAGCGTACGGCGGAAGCGTTTGCCAATGCCGCGAAAATTACGCGCGTCAAGTTTCACAACAATCGCCTGGCGTCGAACTATCTGGAGACCCGCGCGGCCGTTGCAGAATGGAACGCACACGAGGACCGTTTTGTGCTGACGCTTGGCACCCAAGGTGTGCACGGCATTCAGGCAAAACTGGCTGAAACGGTGTTTGGAATTCCAAAGACCAAATTGCGCGTTGTGACCAAAGACGTAGGTGGCGGGTTCGGACCAAAAGCGTTTGCCTACCGCGAATATGCGCTGTTGATGGAAGCGGCGAAACGACTTGGTCGGCCTGTGAAATGGGTCGGCGCGCGTGGCGAGCATCTGCTGACCGATGCACATGGCCGCGACAATGTCGTCGATGCGCAAATGGCGATGGACAAGGACGGGCGTTTCCTGGGGCTGAAGGTGAATCTGATTGCCAACATGGGGGCGTATCTGTCTGAAAACGCGGTGTTTGTGACTGAACTCGGCGTGTCGATGACCACCGGGCTTTATGACATCCCGGCAATCGATGTGACGGTGCAGAATGTCTACACCAACACATGCCCGGTAGACGCCTACCGCGGTGCCGGGCGCCCTGAGGCGGCGTATTTGAT
>JANMQE010000279.1:0-9226 GCA_031370195.1 Phyllobacteriaceae bacterium | reverse complement strand
GGCGATGCTGATGCAAAACTGCAGGCCATGGGCATTGCCTATGTCGGCTTCGCCTTGGCGCATCCCGCGCTCTACCGCATCATGTTCGGCGTTGAGGCGATGCAGAGCGAGAGCGAGGCATTCCGCACCGCGCGGGGCCGCGCGTGGGACCAGTTGCTCAGCAGCGTCACGGCTGCGCATGGACCCAAGACGGCGGACAGCGATGCCGTGATGATCTGGTCGCTGGTGCACGGGCACGCCATGCTGCGCCTCGCGCTTTGCATGCCCGGCGAACCCCAATCAGACCAGATGCTGCGGCATGCGCTGAGGACCGTGTCGGCCGGGTTTGACACGCGCAAACCTGAATGAAGCTGCGTAAAGCCATGCACGCTGCGCAGTGCTGCAATGCAAACTGAATGATTGAAACCGAAGTCAACGAAATACATATATCAATCATCTCCAGCGCGCATTCCTCCTCCCATTGGTGCGCTGTGAGTGTTCCCCCTCTGGAGGTTCTGCCGGAAACGGCCAACTCCACATCTCAAAGCCGGGTTCGTCCCGGCTTTTTTTTGCCGTGAATCCTGATTGGTGTTTGCGATTGTCGCTTTTATGTCATCACAATTGACTTCGTTGTGGTGCAGTGCAAACAGTAAACTAACGGTGCTTTTCAACAGGAAAAGTGAAACGGGAAGCCGGTGAGATGCCGGAGCCGCCCCCGCGACTGTAAGGGACACGCTCCCTGCCACATGCCACTGGGAAACCGGGAAGGCGGCAGGGCAAGCCCGAGCCAGGAGACCGGCCGTTGAACGAAACCAGCGCCCTGTGGCGCGCAGACTTGAGGGGCGGTGGGCCCCGGAAGGAACGGCATGCGTATTCTGATCGCCCTGATGGGCCTCGTTTTCTCTACTTCGGCATTCGCTCACACGGGGCATGGCGACACATCCGGTTTTGCACATGGCTTCATGCATCCCGTCGGCGGGTTGGATCATGTGCTGGCGATGGTTGCGGTTGGAGTTCTGGCATTTGTGATCGGTGGACGCGCGCGATTTGCACTGCCGCTGTCGTTCATGGCGGCGATGCTTGCAGGCGGCGCGCTCGGCATTTCCGGGTTTGAACTGCCGCTGGTGGAAGCCGGCATTGGTGCGTCGATTGTCGTGATTGCCGGTCTTGCGGCATTTGGTGCGGCGCTGCCGGTGTTGCCTGTCTCACTGCTGGTTGGTTTTTTTGGCCTGTTCCATGGCTTTGTGCACGGCGCGGAGATGCCGGTTGATGCGTTAGGCCTTGCTTATGCTGCCGGGTTCTTTGTCGCCAACGGGCTGCTGCATGCGACGGGCTTTGGGGCCGGGTTCGGCGCTGCAACCATGTTCGGAAAGAACGGCCGTCTCGCAGCGCGCGTCGGTTCGGGTGCGATGGCGCTGGCTGGCGTCGCGGTGCTTGGTGGGGCGATCTGAGGGGGTTGTTCAGACTTACAATTTTGCGGCCGTGTCCCCCTCATCTGCCTGTCGGCATCTTCTCCCCGCAGGAGTAGCAGGGAGAAGACGGCTAATCACTAAACTTTCCGGTTGGCCGTCTTCTCCCCATGTTTTCCTTGGGGAGAAGATGCCGACAGGCAGATGAGGGGGACACGGCCGCAGTCGGCGCTCAAATATCACCCCTCTGCATTCCTCTTGCCATGCGCCTTGATCACATCATCGGCCATGCGTCCCGCCAATTCCGCCATGTGGTCGAAACTTGCGGTGTAGGACGCGACGCCTGAGGTCGCCGATCGCAATTCAACGATCAGGCCGCGCAGCTCGGACTCCGGCGCGAGTGCCTCAATGACATTCCAGCCTTCCCAGCCGTCGCGCGGGTTGAAGCCGAGGATCTGGCCCCGGCGCTGGGTGAGGATGCCGGTTGCCGCAGCCATGCCGCTTTCAGGAGTCACCACCTCGACCTTCATGACCGGCTCCAAAAGGACCGATGCGCAGGATGACATGGCTTCGCGCAGGCATTGCTTGGCGGCCATCTGGAAAGCCATGTCGGAGCTGTCGACCGTGTGGTACGAGCCGTCCGACAGGTTGACCGCCAGATCGACCAGCGGGAAGCCGAGCGGGCCAAACTTCAGGAAATCTCGTACGCCTTCCTCGACCGACGGGATGTAATTCTTCGGCACCACGCCGCCGGTGATCGTGTCAGTGAACTCAAATCCCGCGCCGCGCGGCAGCGGCTTGATGTCGAGTTGCACATCGCCGAACTGGCCATGCCCGCCGGACTGTTTTTTGTGGCGGGCGCGATGGGTGGCGGATTTCGAGATCGTCTCACGCCAGGCGACCAGCGGCACCTTGGTGTCAGCGGCGATGCCATAACGGCCGGACAGCCGCTCCAGCACGACACGCAGATGCATCTCTCCCTGTCCGCCAAGAATTGTCTCCGCGGTCTGTGCCGCGTGGTGGACCTGCAGCGACGGGTCTTCGTCGGCAATTTTGTGCAGGGCGGTGGACAGTTTCACCTCGTCCTTGCGCTCTTTGGGGAGAACGGACATCGACATCACTGGGGAAGGGGCTGGGGCGACGGGAACTTGTTTTGCTGCCGTCTTGGCGGACGAAAGCGTTTGTCCGGTCTTGGCCTGGTCCAGCTTGCCGAGTGCGACGGTCTCGCCGGCCGCTGCGGACGCCAGCTTCTTTTGCGCCATGCCAAGAAGGCTGTAGATACCGGAAATCCGCGCCGTCTGGCCGTCTGGCAAGGTCAGGTCAGCGGCATCATTGACCGTGCCGCCAAAAATGCGGGCGACGGACAATTTGCCCGCATGCGAGGTGTGGATCGATTTGATGATTTGCGCGGTCGGGACAGTGCCGGAAATGCCGAGCCGCTTGGCTGTAACGATTGAGTCCGGCCCCTCGTGGCGGATGGCCTTCAACAGCCGCGAGATGCCGTTGCCGCGCTCTGCCGCGCCGATGAACACCGGCATTACGAGGCCTTCGCGCAGGTCTGCTGCCAGATCATCGAACACCTCATCTTTTGGCGGGGCGATGTCAGTCAGCAATTGCTCCATGAGTTCGTCGTCATGATCGGCCAGCCGCTCCAGCATTGAGTAGCGCGCCTCAATCTCGCGCGCGGCATCGTCGCCGGAAAGAGCAATCATCTGCGATTCCGCATGCTCGCGGTAAACAAACGCACGCTCCAGCGCGAGGTCAACGAAGCCGGTGGCGATGCCGTTGGTCCAGATCGGTATCTGGCGCAAAAGCATCGGCGTGCGGCTGACCGGCTGCAACAGCTTCAGCGTGTCGCGCACACTTTGGCTGGCCTTGTCGATCTTGTTCAAAAACAAAACATGCGGAATGCCGAGGTCATCCAGCCGCCGCAGCGCCAGTTGCAGCGCGGGCAGCTTCTTCTCGTCGGCCTCCGCCACCACGACTGCCATGTCGGCTGCGGCAAGCACGGGTTCGGCCTCATGCGCGAACTCGACCGAGCCGGGACAATCGACAAAGGTGATGCTCTCGCCCATGAACGCTGTCGTGGCAATTGTCGCCTCGACGCTCATCTTGTGGGCTTTGGCTTCGGGGGAATGATCGCCGACCGTGTTGCCGGAACCGGCTGCGGCTTGCTTGGCTATTGCGCCCGTGCGGGCGAGGAGCGCTTCAAAGAGGCTGGTCTTGCCACTTGCAAAGGGTCCGACAATGGCGACGCATTTCGGACCCGTGGATCGTTCTCCGCTCCGTTTTCCCATGATTTGGCCTCCTCAACGGCATGGTTCAAGGGTGGCGGCGGCCGATCTGACGACCGTCGCGAGGAACGCTCCTCCAGCGTTCCAACTGCATCGTTTCACCAACGGGTCAATGACGCAAGGGCACGTGGACAACTGCTCGTCTTGCACTTGCAAAAAATCGTGCCTATAAATTTCGTGTCGAACTTCAAGACCACACGATCTGCCCGCCTGCTTTGTCCCGGCTGCTGACGTTGAATCCGGTAATTTCGATCCCAGCCGTCCGGCGCGCCAATGCGCCGGTCAAACGTCAGCCAATCACAAGGAATACACTTTCATGGCGACAGGTACTGTCAAATGGTTCAACGGCCAAAAGGGCTATGGTTTCATTCAGCCGGATGCCGGCGGGCCGGATATTTTCGTCCACATTTCCGCCGTTGAGCGTTCGGGCATGAGCGCTTTGAACGACGGCCAGAAGGTCAACTACGAACTCACCCAAGACCGCCGCACCGGCAAGTCCTCGGCAGACCAGCTATCCGCCGCCTGATTTCACGGATTTGTGTTGAAGGAAAAGCGGGGCCTTGGCTCCGCTTTTTTGTGTTTGTGTGGGCCACCATATGCGCATGAACGCATGTTTGCCAGTGTAGCAGCTTGACGCCGGGTCTCATTAACCGGTGGGGAAGACCGGTGCGAAATCGGTGACCCAGCCTGCGCTTGTTAGTCAACCTCGAAAGACCTACGGTGAATGTGAACCTGCAGGCGTGAGGCCTGGGATGAGATCCGTCGCGCGGACGCGGCCAGCCTGTGTGGAGTAGCAGCATCGCCGTCACCACCACTTACTCATGGGCGCCCGTTGGCACCCTTACGGACTTTGTCTCGCAAGGAAACCGCGATATCATAGGGCTTGCCAATGGCGAGTTTGCTCCGATCTTTGACATCAACGGCACAGTATATGGAACTGTTTCCAATTCCACCGGCGGCTTTGTCGCCAATTTGGCGGCTACGGGCCTCAATGCTTCGCTGGCGCAACTGAGCAACGCCAATATTGCGATCGCAACCGAACTTGGGGACGATATATTCGTCAAAGTCGTCAAAAGTTCCACCGGCGTTGATGTTGTGGCCAGCCTGAACGTCAGTTTGAACGGCGGCGATATCACCTCATCAAACGCTGATGCCATCGGGCTAACCGGCGGCGGCTTTTGGGTCGCCGCGCAAACGGATTTCCACAACAGTTCTGGCGACCCCGACCACGACATTGTCGTTTTTCGTCGCAACAATGATGGCACTGCCGCCGGCAGCTTTGCTGTCGACAGCTTGTTGGCAGAAGACACGGGCGTGAGCATCGTACAGCTCGACAATGGCAATGTCGCTGTTGCCTGGACGCGGACAGTTGGCACTAGCACACAGGCTTGGTCCGCAGTTTACACTGCTGCGGGCGCAGTCGTTAAGGCTCCCGCTGCGTTCGATACCAGCAGCCCCATCAACCGCAATCTGCATGTCACTGCCACGGATGGCGGCTTTGTGATCGTGTATGAAGACAGGGAAGCGGCGTCCGCGAGTGTGGACTTCTACTTGGCCACGTTCAATTTGGCCGGGACCTGGCAGTCGTCGGCGAATGTCAGCGCTGATTCAACGCTCACGGCGAACGAAACGGACCCGACAGTGACTCGCCTTGCAAATGGGCTCCTCGCAGTGGCATACACCGATAATTCCAATTTGGACACGACATAGCTCTTCAGCACCAATGGCGAGCGGCTGGAGGGCTTGCGCACTTTGACCGGCGATGATTTTGGCAATGTGATCAATGGCAATGACTACATCGACGACATGACCGGTCTTGGCGGCGATGACACACTCAATAGCGGCGCCAACAACGACCGGATCGTTGGCGGTTTGGGTCATGATCTGATCAACGGCGGCACCGGCAATGATGTTCTGGAAGGAGGCAATGACAGCGACACCATCAACGGTGGCGACGGCGACGATAAAATTTACGCGATGCTTGGCGGCAACGCTGACGGCGATGTGGTTGGTGATGTCATCCACGGCAACAACAACAATGACACCATCACCGGCACGGGCGGCACGGACACAGTGTTTGGCGATGCTGGCATCGACACGCTGCGCGGCGGCGGCGGCAACGATACGCTGACAGGAGGCACGGAGGCCGACAGTGTTGACGGCGCCGCCGGCAATGACATCGTCAGCTACGCCACCGCATCGGGCGCAGTGACGGTCATTCTCACGGATTTGGCCGGCGGACATACCGGCGGCGCGTCTTCCGGAGCGGACGGTTCCGACACGCTCATCGACGTGGAGAACATCATCGGCTCTAATTTCGCCGACAGTCTTTCGGGCAACAATCTGGCCAATGTATTGAACGGCGGTCTTGGCATCGACGCCATGAGCGGCGGTGACGGCGCGGACACTTACTACGCCAATGTTCTCAATGACACTATTACCGAAGTCAACGCATCGCTCGCGACAGGCGGCAATGATGTTGTCTACTACACCGGAACAGCAGGCACATGCATATTGGGTGCAAATCTCGAACGGCTCGTGCTGAGCGGCGTGTCCGCCTTCAATGGCACCGGCAATGCGCTTGCCAACACGATTGTCGGAAACAGCGCGGCGAACACTCTCGATGGCGGGATCGATGCGCTTGCCGATGCGCTTTACGGCAATGGCGGCGACGACATTTTCATCATCAATACGGCGAGCGACAACATCATTGAACTGGCGTGCGGCGGCAATGCGGACCGCGCCAAGGCGAGCGTCTCGTTCATGCTTGGCGTTGGCGACAATATTGAGTTCCTGGAAACCACCAATGCCGCAGGCATTGGCGCGATCAACCTGACCGGCAATGAGGTTCAGCAATCCATAACCGGCAATGCAGGTGCCAATGTGCTGAACGGTGGCATTGATGCTGTTGCTGATGTGCTGACCGGCGGGCTTGGCAACGCACCTACGTCATCAACACCGCCAACGACAACATCGTCGAGCTCGTCGGTGGTGGCACGGCAGACAGGGCAAAGGCGAGCCTGTCGTTCACGCTTGTAGCCGGTGACAACATTGAATTCCTCGAATCCACCAATGCGGCGGGCGTTTCCGCAATCAACTTCATCGGCAATGAAATCGCGCAGACGATAACCGGCAATGCCGGGGCGAATGTGCTCAGCGGCGGCGTGGACGCGCTTGCCGACACACTGGTCGGCGGGCTTGGCAACGATATTTACGTCATCAACTCGGCCATCGACAACATCACGGAACTGGTGGGCGGCGGGACGGCCGACCGGGCGTTGCTCAATGTCTCATTCCAACTCGCCGCCGGTGACAACATCGAGATCATGACGACTGCCAACGCGGCGCTGACGACGGCAATCAACCTGACCGGCAATGAGATTGCCCAATCGATTGCCGGCAATGCGGGTTCGAACATCATCAACGGCGGGCTTGGCAACGACACGCTGGCGGGCGGGCTGGGCAATGATTTTTTCCTGTTCAACACCACGGCGAACTCCGCAACAAACCGCGACACGATCACCGACTTCAACGTCGCGGCCGACACCATCCAGCTGGAGAACGCCGTGTTCGCCGCGCTCGGCGCAGCCACGGGTGTCCTTGCCAGCGCCATGTTCAAAAACCTGACCACCGGCGGTCCCGTTGATGCCAGCGACCGTATTCTCTACAATGACGCGACCGGCGCATTGTCTTACGACAGCGACGGCTCAGGCGTGACTGCTGCCATCCAGTTCGCAACGCTTTCCGGTTCTCCGACGGTGACAGCCGATAATTTCTTCGTGATTTGAGACAGCGGCACAACCGCTACCGTTTACCACAAATTACGGTGATTTTTCCATGGCTTGCCGCTGCGTCAATGACCTGTTAACGTTTCAGCGGGGTGAGACGTGAAGACGGTCGGCGTGAATGCCTTGCATGCAACTGCGTCTGCAAGTTTGCATATCGCAGCACACTGCAAAGCATGAATGTTTGTCCGTGCGAAACCGGCGGATTGATCCGCATTGTTCGGGGTTGGCACAGGTGGCGGCACGATATCACGCCAGACATTTATTGGCCGGAAACCGGCCATTGCAGCCGCAGCGTGCCGCTGATCCGTTCCGCATGCCCAAATCCTTTTTCCGCACATCACGCCACACCAGCAGCGTGACCTGGAGCCGATCATGACCGCCACTGTCACCTACGGATTCCAACTGGTCCAGAACCTCGACCTGATTGCCGGCCCCGCGATGGGCAACGTCGATGTGACCGCGCTTGCCAATGGCGGCTTTGCGGCGGTGGGCGATTACAACAACAATGTCAGCACATACGCCACGCTCGATCTTTTCAACGCAAACGGCACGCTCACCGGCGGGCAGTCGCAGCCCACCGGTTATGGAGGTTCGGCCATTGATCAATTGTCCAACGGCAATTTGGTGGTGGTCTCGACCGGTGATCTAAATACGGGATATCTGTCGATTCTTGCGGGCAATGGCACATTCGTCCAGAATCTGGACTTCTTCACCACGACGGGCGAGGCGGCGAGAGGGATTGATGTTGCAGCCTTGACCGGCGGTGGTTTTGTTGCCGCAACAGTGGCGTCCGATGGCACCGTGGCCGCGCGCATCTGCAACAATGCCGGGACGGAACTGCTCTACATTGATATCTTTCAGGGCAACACTTCCAAGCCTGTTGTCGCAGCGCTTGACGACGGCGGTTTTGTGGTGGCTTGGCAATTGTCGGACGGCGGTGGCTCCAATTTGTATACCGCCGTGTATAATGCCAATGGCTCTGTGCGCCGTGGCACGCAGTCTTTTGAATTCAGCCCGGGCTACGATTTGGGCAACATGGACATCACAGCGACGGACGACGGGTTTGCGATCGTCTACCAGACGGACGTGGGCACAACCGGCACCGACATTGACATTGGCATTACGCGCTTCAACGCAAATGGTTCCCTCTTCAGCCAAGGCACGCTCTCCGGCCTCTCTACCATTGACGAGACGCCGCAAATCGCCCGCATGGCAGGCGGACTGCTTGCGGTAACATACGGTTCTTCAACCGTGGGAACAGCGGACTCACAGACTAACGTCGTCATCTTCGACCCGGTCACGAACGCAGTGGTTGGCGAGCGCACGGTCACGTCAGGTCAGCCGCTGACAGACGACACCGACTTTGCGACGGTTGCCGCCCACGGCACAGACCGGGTCGCCGTGTTCCATACGAACATGACCAATGGCGACGCTGAGGGCGAGGAATTGCGCGTGGTGCGCACAAGCACCGGCGATGGCGCTGATGATGATTTTTTCGCCAGTGTCTACAATGACACGTTCAACGGCGGAGGCGGCTCTGACTGGGTTGACTACCGCGACGCCACGTCAGCGTTGACGGTGAATCTCGCCATCGCCACTGCCCAGAATGTCGGCGGCGGGCAGGGACTGGATACACTCATCTCGATTGAAGAACTGAATGGATCTGACTTTGCCGATAGTTTGACCGGCAACAGCGCGGCAAACCGGCTTAGCGGCGGCGAAGGCAACGATCGCATCGACGGCGGGGCCGGCATTG
>JANMQE010000225.1:0-2071 GCA_031370195.1 Phyllobacteriaceae bacterium | reverse complement strand
CGGCGTCGATCACCAAGGTGTTTTCGGGCTATCTTTCTGACCGGATGGGCAAGCGCAAGCCGCTGATCCTGATCGGTTACGGGCTTGGCGCGCTATCCAAACCGGTATTCGCGCTTGCGGGGACCGCGCCGGTTATCATGGGCGCGCGCTTCGCTGATCGTATCGGCAAGGGGCTGCGCGGAGCGCCGCGCGATGCCCTGGTCGCCGACGTCACCCCGCCCGAGATGCGCGGGCGTGCATTCGGGCTGCGCCAGTCGATCGATACGCTTGGGGCATTTCTCGGCCCGCTGATCGCGATCGCAGCGATGGCAGCGTTTGCCAACGACATGCGGGCGGTGTTCTGGCTCGCGGTCATTCCAGCGGGCATCGCGGTGCTACTCGTGTTTATCGGTGTTGAAGATGCCAAGCAGTTGGCGGGCGAATCCGTAGCGCGCGTCCCTGTGCGGATCGCCGATCTGCGGCGGCTCCCGCGCACGTTCTGGGTGCTCGTCGGCATCGGAGCGGTGTTTACGCTCGCCCGATTCAGTGAAGCCTTCCTTATCCTCAAAGCCAATGCCGAGGGACTGCCGCTTGCGCTGACCCCGCTGGTGCTCGTCGCGATGAACGCGATCTACATGCTCGCGGCTTACCCGCTCGGGAGCTTGTCGGACCGGGTTAGTGCCAAGACCATGCTGATCGGCGGCCTCGTCGCGCTGATTGCCGCCGACCTAGCACTCGCGGTTTTGCCGGGGCTTGCAGGCACGTTCGTCGGCATCGCGCTGTGGGGTGTCCACATGGCAGCGACACAAGGGCTATTCGCCAAGCTGGTTGCGGATCGATCGCCGCCCGAACTGCGCGGCTCGGCTTACGGCGTGTTCAATCTCGCCACCGGCCTGTCGCTGCTGGCCGCGAGCGTGATCGCTGGCGTCGCTTGGGATGCGATCGGTCCGAACGCGACGTTCCTGACGGGGGCGGCCTTCGCGTTTGCCGCGCTCGTCGGGCTGTCGGTCGTGCGGACGGACGCGCCGCAGGTTTGAGCGCGACGCACGAAAGCCGAGCAGCTACGGGCGCATGATGACTATCGCACGCCCCGTCAGATTATTGGTAACCGCAGCGATGCTCGCCGCATCGATATGCCTTGCTGAAGCTGCGCTCGCTCAGGAGATGCGGCGCGACAAGGAGGAAGAACGCGAGGCCGCCGAGAGCGCCGACATCGTCGTGCAGGCGACGCGCTCCGGTCGTCGTGTTGGCGACGAGCCACTCCGAGTCGAGGTGATCGACGCCGAGGAGCTTGCCGAGAAAACCACGATGGTGCCCGGGAACATCTCGATGGTCGTGGCCGAGACAAACGGACTTCAGGTCCAGATCACCGCGCCCGGCCTCGGTGGTGCCAACATCCGCGTACGCGGGCTCGACGGGCGTTATGCGCAGATACTCGCCGACGGCCTGCCGCTATTCGGTGGTCAAGCCCCATCACTTGGCCTCCTCCAGATACCACCAACCGATCTCGCGCGCGTCGAGGTCATCAAGGGCGCAGCCTCGGCGCTCTACGGAGCCTCGGCGCTCGGCGGCGTCATCAACCTCGTCTCGCGCCGCCCAAAGGACGAGTTCGGCGCCAACATCCTGTTCAACGCGACGCACCGCGACGGGCAGGACCTGACCGGCTATGCGGCAGCGCCGCTCGGTTGGGCATGGGGCGGATCGCTGACCGGCGGCATAAACCGCCAAACTGCGCAGGACCGCGACGGCGATGGTTATGCCGACATTGCCGGCTATCGCCGCGCGACGCTGCGCCCGCGCCTATTCTGGACCGGCGACGATGGGGCCAAGGCACTGCTGACCGCGGGCTATTTGACCGAAGATCGCGTCGGCGGCACGCTCGGCAGCGCGGTTCTTCCCGACGGACGACCCTACCGCGAAACGCAGGCGACCGAGCAGTTCGATGCTGGCTTGGTCGGCGAATGGCCGATCGAAGGCGTCGGCAGGTTGCACCTCCGCGCCTCGGCGACGAGCCAGTCCGCGCGTCGCACCTATGGCGCGACGCGGCAGGACGAGCGCCGGTCGACGCTGTTTGGAGAGGCATCGATTGCGG
>JANMQE010000221.1:0-3121 GCA_031370195.1 Phyllobacteriaceae bacterium | reverse complement strand
GCCGCCATCCGTCATGATTTTCACAATGTCGTAGGCGCGCGCGACATCAAGCGAACGGATGGTCATGGCGATACAGGCGAACGGCATGATGAACGGGAGCGTCACATAGCGGAAGCTCTGCCATGGCGTGCAGCCGTCGACCTTGGCGGCCTCCATCGGCTCTTTCGGCATGGCCATCAGGCCGGCGAGAATAAGGATGGCGAACACTGAAGTTGACGACCAGACTTCGGCGACGATGATGGAAAACAGCGCAAGATTGCCGTCGATCAGCCAAGGTATCGCCTGATCGGTGAGGCCGAGTGACTGCAGCGCGTTGTTCACGAGGCCGACGTTGTCGTTGAACAGGAACTTGAACTGGAAACCGACGAGGATGGGCGAGAACATCATCGGAAACATCATCATCGTGCGCAGCAGGCGCTGGCCGCGTGTGGCCTTTTCGACCATCATCGCAAGGCCGAGGCCGAGCATCATTTCCAGATTGAGCGCGATGGTGAGGAGGAGCACTGTGCGTCCGAACGCTGTCCAGAAGATCGGATCAGACATGGCGGTGATGTAATTGCGCAGGCCGATGAAGACGTAAAGCGTGTCCGGTTTGGTCAGTTTGAAGGGCGTGAACGATGACCAGAGCGACAGGATAAGCGGTATGACAACCACCGCAGCAAGAACGACAAACGCCGGGAGCAACAACAGGGTCGGGGTGCTGAGGCGGAAGTGTTTCATCTAAGGTTGGCCGGTCCGTTTCTGGATCGAGAGCATACAGGCTTCCAGCTCCGCGAAAAGCTGGCGGATTGGATCGACATTGTTGTTTTGAATGAACGGCAAAGGGCCGGAGCCCTTTGCCGTTGCCTGACAAGGAGAACTAGAGCTTGCCGGCGTCCTTGAGGATCTGCGTCGCTTTCTCAGCGGCGGTATCAAGCGCTTCCTTTGATGTCTTGTCGCCTAGAATGGCGGCCTGAAGCTCAGGATAGACCACGTTGGAGATTTCAATCCACTCTGCGATTGGCGGCACGGCAAATGCGTGTTTGGAGGCTTCCTGGAACGCGGTCAGCACTTCCTTCTTGTAAGGATCGCTGGCGGCCTGTTCGATATCCCACGCCCACACGGCAGTGCGGGTCGGCAAGGGGCCAGCGGCGGCTTCAAGTTTCTGGCTGTCTTCGTTGGTCAGGAACCAGACCAGCGATGCAGCAGCGTCCTTGTGGGCGCAGGCTTCGGTGACCGAGAAGCCATGATGACCGGACCAGCCGGTGCGCTTGCCTGAGGACCCTGCAGGCTGAACGATGACGCCGACATTGCCGGCAACCTTCGAGGATTTCGGATCGTTGAAGAAACCTGCCCAGCCCGGCCAATCCAGATTGAGCGCGACCGTGCCGGAGGCGAAGCCTTGGCCGAGATCATCCCACAGATAGTTTGTGGTGCCTGCCGGAACGGCTTTGGCCTTGTACATGTTGACGAACCAGTCGAGCGCACGAACGCCAGCTTCCGAATTGAACGCAGGCGCGCCCTTGTCGTCGAGGTAGGCGCCGCCTTCGGCAACGACCATTTCGTAGAAGCGGCCGTTGATGGCCTCTTCCTTGCCGGCAAACTGCGTGCCGTAGAAGTTGGGCGGATTGGCAAAGAAGATCGCCTGATCGGAGACCTGCGCCCACGTGTCTGGCGGGGCGAGGTCATAGCCATACTTGGTCTTGAACGCGGCCTTCTTGGCGTCGTCCGTGTAGAGGCTCTTTTGATAGTACATGGCCGATACGTCGAACTGCGCGCGGGGCAGCATGGTCAACTTTCCGGCAACTGTGGAGGCCGAAATGTTGGCGGGTACATACTGGGCGATTTCCTCAGCCGGAATGAGCGGCGTCAAATCGGTGTAAAGATCCGGATACTGCGGCGCGAAGGATGAATGGTTTGAGCCGACACAGAAATTGATGTTGCCGGAAGCGATGTCGGACTTGAACTCCTTGTCGAGTTCAAAATGATTCTTCTTGGAAACGATGTTGACCTTGGCACCGGTGGCTTTTTCCCATTCGGCGATGCGTGCGTAGAGCGGCTCGTATTGCTGGCCGCCGATCAGTTTGGCATCGATGGTGATGCCGTCGAATTTGCCGGGCAGATCAATTGCAAAGGCTGTGGATGCGCCAAGACCGAGCGCCAAAACGGCGAGCGAGACGGCGCTGAATGTCGTCTTCATGAATTCCTCCCTGGAATGACCCGGCTTCTCCCATTTCAGCCGGAATAGACTGCCCATTGATGAGTGTCCTATTTATGGATAAACAGACTATTCATTTTCGTCAAGCGTTCCACGCGAGTTTATCGGTTCAATCGGCACTTGCGAAAAGCCGCAGTGCTGCCGCATATGAATGAGGGGGATCTACAGATGGTATCGACAGAGGACATTGACCGGTATCGTGCGCCTGCGCTTGACAAGGGCCTTGATATTCTGGAGCTCTTGGCTGGTATTGAAGGCGGCATGACGCAGGCGGAAATATCGAAGTCGCTCGGACGCACGCCGAACGAATTCTACCGGATGCTCGACCGGCTGGTGCGCCGGGGATATGTTTCGCGCTCGGATGGCGACCGGTATGAGTTGACGCTCAAGCTGTTCGGCCTGGCGCATCTGCATGCGCCCATCCGGCGGCTGGTCGCGTTGTCCGCGCCGCTGATGCGCGATCTGGCAGCACGCTCAATGCAGGCCAATCATTTGGCGATCTACGACAAGTCAGGGGTAACTGTGATTGCGCAGGTGGATTCACCTGGATATTGGGGGATTTCGATCCGCGTTGGTGCGCGTATCAGCCTGTTCAATACCGGTTCGGGCCACATTCTTCTGGCGTTTCGCGCGGTGGGGGAACGGGCACTGATGATTGCCGAGCATGAATTCCAGCCTGATGACGCCGATCACCCCGAAGACCTGGAGCAACGTATCGATCAGATCCGCACCCGCGGCTACGAGGTGATGCCGTCGTTGCAGACGTCAAGTGTTTATAATTTGTCAGCACCCATTCTTGGGGCCGACGGGCAGGCGATGGCGGCGCTTACATGCCCATACATGGCACCGATCAACCGTCCCAAAGCACCAGATATGCCGGCTACGATCCAGTTGGTTGCAGAGACGGCGGCGCGCATATCCGCC
>JANMQE010000212.1:0-1737 GCA_031370195.1 Phyllobacteriaceae bacterium | reverse complement strand
CCATTTGTTGCAGCGGGATTCGGCTGGCTTTTCATGCGCGAAATGCCCACGAAAACCGCGCTGATTTCGAGCGGAATTGCGCTTGTCGGCGTTGCGGTGATGGTCGGGTCAGGGAGTGGCGAGGGGCATATTTCAGGAGATCTTCTGGCGCTGATCTCGACGGTCTGCATGGCCTATCTCATGGTTCTTGGCCGCAAGCACCGGAACATCGACCTCTTGGCAGCGGCATGCGTGTCGACGTTTGTCAGCGCCGTGGTGTCTTTGCCGTTTTCGGGAGCAGTCCCTTCGGCATATGAGCTTCTTGTGCTCGCGGCGTTCGGCATTCTCTCGATGGCCGTAGGTTTCATCCTGTTTGCGTTCGGATCGCGGATGCTGCCGCCGACAGAGACGGCATTGATCGGGGCGCTCGATGCGCCGCTGGCACCGGTCTGGGTCTGGCTGTTTTTCAGCGAGACTCCGTCCCGTGCGACCTTGATCGGCGGCGCCATTGTTTTCGCCGCTGTTATGGCCCATTTCATGCTGCAATCCAGCAGCCGTGGAGCAGCCGAACGTGACCGTATTTCAGCTTGATCCAAGACTTGCCGCCGACACATTGCCTGTCATGGAGCTTCAGCTTTGCAGCCTCCGCTTGATGAATGACCGGCGCTGGCCGTGGGTTATCCTGGTGCCGAGGATTGAGGGTGCTTGCGAACTGCATGACCTCGGAGAAGAGCATCAGGCGATGATCTTGCAGGAGAGCGTGGCAGCGGGCCGCGTGCTCAGCCAAGTCACACGATGCGAAAAAATTAATACGGCCGCCATCGGCAACATCGTGCGCCAACTTCATGTGCATGTCATTGCGCGCCGCCAAGATGATGCAAATTGGCCGGGGCCCGTCTGGGGCTTTGGCGTGCGCGAGCCGTACGGCAATGACGCAGCGGCGTCGCTGATCACAAGGATCAAGTCCGCTTGGCAATCCGGGACCGGGAAGACCACATGACTTATGTTGCTGATGAGGCCTCTGCCCGCGTCGGATTTACCGGAAGCTTGCTGGAGCGGCGGTCAGAGAAGCGGACGGACGATGCCATTGATCTGGCCCGCGCTGATGCGGCGACGCGCTGGCTTGTTCATTTGGGGGCCAAGGTCGCCCTGCACAGCACGGATGACGCGGTGGTGCGGGTGCTGTTTGAAACACGGGAACTGACCGGCTTTGAGCCTGACTTTTCGGAAGCCGTGTTGCTCGGTTTTCTTGATCAGAGCGCGGTTTGCGCTGTGCCCGGCGGACGTGATCCCGAGACCCTGACCGCGCCGCTGTCTGTCTCTGAACTGCGCCCGTTGTTTTCGCAAGGGGCTTTGCCGCGCGAGGAGCTTTCGATGCTGGCGCAGGCGTTTTCGCTGCACTCCTGGCACACGACGCACAAATACTGCGGGCGCTGCGGCGCGCGCAATGTCATGAAATCCGGTGGCGTGAAGCGGGTTTGCGATGGCTGCGGCGCAGAGCATTTTCCGCGTACAGACCCGGTGGTGATCATGCTCACGGTCCATGGCGATCGGTGCCTGCTTGCGCGCGGGGCGCATTTTCCGGACGGCATGGTGTCGTGCCTTGCCGGTTTCCTTGAGCCGGGCGAATCCATTGAAGAGGCCGTGCGCCGCGAGACGCTCGAAGAGGCGGGCATTCAAACCGGCAAGGTCACCTACCACGCCAGCCAGCCATGGCCGTTCCAGCATTCGCTGATGATCGGCTGCTTTGCCGAGGCG
>JANMQE010000188.1:0-2415 GCA_031370195.1 Phyllobacteriaceae bacterium | reverse complement strand
TTCAACCATCAATCTGTTCCTCTGCCTTCAATCGTGTCAGGCGCTTTTCTCATAAAAGGAATTCACTCTTGTCTTTTTGACAAGCACGTAGCCGGCTTTTGCGAGCGCCTCCGGCAATGCATTGGACCCGTTGTCCAGCATGATATGCTCCATCACGATGCGTTTGGGCAGCAATGATGGTGCGGCAGCGCGCAGGAAGGGAACCAGCGCGATTTCCTCTGATCCGTCAATGTCAACTTTCATCACATCAATCCGGCTGATGCCGTTGCGCTTGAGAATATGGAGCAGGGGAAGCATGGCGACAGTGGTTCCGCCCGCTTGCTGCGAAATAACTGCGGTGCCCCGGTTTCCGGCCACCGGAGTGAGGCAGACTTCGCCAACCCTGTCACCCACAGCCACGATCTCCTGAATGACATTGACAAGGCCTGACAGACGCGCATTGACGGCAAGCTTGGCAGCAAACGCGGCGCTGGCGTCGATGGCCAAAACCCCGCCTTCAGGTCCGGCCTTCACAGCAAACGGCAAACTGTAGAGGCCGATGTTTGACCCCAGATCAACAGCCGTCCCGCCAGCGCCCAGTCCTTCCAGCAGAAAGTCGAATTCTGCATTGTCATAGGCCGGGTATAAGAGGATCGAATACTCGGTCGGATGGCCATCGTCATGCACGGCAAAAACCGCGCCCCGGAACCTGGCCAACAACGGCGATCCTGCTGCCTTGAGCACCGCCCTTGCCGTCCAGCCGCGCAGCTTGCCGCGGCAAAAGGGCGGCAGCTTGCCAAGCGCCAGCAAAACCCGCGCCAAGCCAACAGCCTCGCGCGGTTGTGTGTGCGATTCGTAAGATTTGGCCAAGACTGGCGTCATATCACGCCTCAATACACCCGCGCCGGACATGTCTTCCACACCACCCTATTTCCCCATGCCCTTTGCCATCAACGCCAATTCAATTGCTGGCGTCAGATCATTGTCGTCTTCAATGCGGAGCATGCGGATGTCTCGAACGGACGGTGCGAACCAGTCATAAGTGAGCGTCAGCATCTGGACTGTTGTCTGGCACTTGACAGTGTCGATGTCTTCATTGCCGAAATAGACGCTGCCCTGCTGCCGGTCGAATCCATTCTCACGCAGGAACTTGGCGATGTCGTTGTAAGCATTCTGCCAAGAAGCGTTGTGATAGCTCTTCTTCAGTGTGTCGGTGTCAAGATCAAACGTGATTGCATACATTGACCCAGAAAACCTTCTGTTGTGCCCCATCATATTCATGGCGAAATCCTCATTTCTGCCAATCTAACACAGGTTCGCTTTACTCAATACACCCGCGCCTTGGGCGCGATCTTCTTCGGGTCAATTCCGCCTTCGCTCAGCGGCAGCATGGTTTCGGTGTGCACCGGCCGATACGTCAGCGTCACCTTGCCGCTCACCGCATCAAGATGCGCCAGCGTGTGCTTGCGCCATTCCTTGTCATCGCGGGCCGAGAAATCCTCGCGGGCATGCGCGCCGCGGCTTTCGTGGCGGGCTTCGGCGGAGACGACTGTGGTCATGGCGTTGGCCATCAGGTTTTCAAGTTCGAGCGTCTCGACGAGATCGGAGTTCCAGATCATCGAGCGGTCGTGGACCTTGAGGTCGGACAATGACGTCCATACGTCATTCATGCGCTTGACGCCCGATTGCAGTGTCTCGGCGGTGCGGAAGACGGCGGCGTCTTCCTGCATGGTTTTCTGCATGGCGAGGCGCACCTGCGCTGTCGGCTGCGCGCCGTTGGCATGGCGGATGCGATCGAAGCGGTCCATGGTCTTTTCGAGGCTGGCCGGATTGGCCTTTGGCACCGCGCCCGCGCGGTCCACCACCTGACCGGCTTTGATCGCGGCGGCGCGGCCAAACACCACGAGGTCGATCAGCGAGTTGGAGCCAAGCCGGTTGGCGCCATGCACCGATGCGCATCCCGCCTCGCCGACCGCCATCAGGCCGGGCGCAATCGCGTCGGGGTTTTCTGCCGTCGGGCGCAGCACTTCGCCCCAATAGTTCGTCGGCACACCGCCCATGTTGTAATGCACCGTCGGCAGCACCGGTATCGGCTCGCGCGTCAGGTCGACGCCAGCGAAAATCTTGGCACTCTCCGAGATGCCCGGCAGCCGCTCATGCAGCACTTTCGGGTCAAGATGATCAAGGTGCAGGTAGATGTGGTCCTTGTTCTTGCCAACGCCGCGGCCTTCGCGGATTTCCATCGTCATGCAACGCGAGACCACGTCGCGCGAGGCGAGGTCCTTGGCGGTCGGGGCATAGCGCTCCATAAAGCGCTCGCCCTCGGAATTGACCAGATACCCGCCCTCGCCGCGCGCGCCTTCGGTGATGAGGCAGCCTGCGCCGTAAATGCCGGTCGGATGGAATTGGACGAACTCCATGTCCTGCAAGGCATAG
>JANMQE010000131.1:0-3270 GCA_031370195.1 Phyllobacteriaceae bacterium | reverse complement strand
CCGCAAGCATCAATGTGCCGAGCAAGGCCTTCTGCATGAAGCCATAGTCAAAAAACGGCGTGACCAGCAAATCATACATGGCTCAGTGCCTCACCTTGCTGGAATGGTCATGGTGGTTATGGCCGGAATGGTCATGATGCGCATGCTCATCATGCCGGTTCATGTCCCCGGGTTCATCACACCAGTCCGCATCCTCATTCCACGCCTCGGTGAAGCGGCGCGCCCGCGAAAGATTGTCTTCAGTCAGAACCGCTTGTGTCGGACCCCATGCGATCTCTTGGCGCGCCAAAAGCAGCACTTCAGGAAACACCTGCCGCACCAGCGTCATGTCATGCACAACTACCATCACGGTGCGGCCTTCGCCCCGCCACTGCTCAATCACCGCCACCAGATCGCCGACGGTCTTGGTGTCGATGGCGTTGAACGGCTCGTCGAGGAGGATCAGGTCCGCATCCTGCAACAGTACCCGCGCAAAAAGCGCCCGCTGCAACTGCCCGCCGGACAGCGTGTCGAGCGCCCGGTCCTCAAACCCCTCCAGTCCAACAGCCGCCAGCGCGCTCATCACGTCGGCCCTGTCACCGCGCGTCAGCCAGCCGGTCAGTCCGCGCCTTGGCCACAGGCCAAGTGCCACAAGGTCATAGACCCGTGCAGGAAAATGCTGATCGATTTCTGATTGCTGCGGAAGGTAGGCGACACGTTGGCCGGGAGCGATGCGGATGGCACCCGCCATCGGCGACAATATCCCGGCAATAGCCTTCATCAGCGTCGATTTGCCTGAGCCGTTCGGCCCGACCACCGCCGTCAACGACCCGCGCACCAGAGTGCCATCCAGATGATGCACGGCCGGATGGCTGTTATACCCCAGCGTCAGCCCGTCAAAGACAATGCTGGGCGTGATGTTTTTTGTCTCGGCGGGGTGCGTCATGCGGTGAAAGCACTCATTGGTTCAGCTTGAACGCTTGCCTATGTAATGTTATTACGAGAGTCAATCGAATTGTTATGTTATTACATACGAGTTTGGAGCGCCTGAATGACATCGCCGCACAAAGCTGAAGAAACGCTCACCCGAAACCAGTCACTGGTTCTGGGCCAGCTTCAAAGTGCCCACGCGCCGGTCACAGCCTATGCCTTGCTCGACAAGCTCCGCCCGCATGGTTTCCGCGCGCCGTTGCAGGTTTATCGCGCGCTGGATCGCCTCGTCGCGCTTGGCCACATCCACAAGCTTGAAAGCATCAATGCCTTCATGGCCTGCGCCCACGAGCATGGGCAGGGATGCCAGCATGGCGTTGCCGGCTTTGCGATTTGCGACAGTTGCGGTCAGGTCAGCGAGTTTGCCGACAGCGCCATCGAGCACAGGTTGGAGGAATGGGCCAAATCCAGCGGCTTCCGCGCAGAAAAGTCAGCCATAGAGTTGCACGGCCAATGCGCCGCCTGCGCAAGCAGCGCGACCTGATAATTTAGCCGCCCATTGTTGCCCTCATGACAGGCGCAACCTCGACCCAGCCGCGGTAGATCATCTCGAGTGACACATAGAGAATGATGGCAAGGCCGACATAGGCAATCCAGCGATGCTTGGTCAAAAGACGGGCAATAAATGTCGCCGCCAGCCCCATCAGCGCAATCGACAACACCAAGCCGATCACCAGCACTGTCGGGTGGTCACGCGCAGCTCCAGCCACCGCCAGAACATTGTCCAGCGACATCGAAACGTCAGCTACGACAATCTGCCAGGCCGCCTGCGCAAACGTCTTGCGTGGCTGACCACCCGCGACGGAGCCATCAGCATTAAGGTCCGAGTCCTCCAGCGCCTCATGGGCGGCGGCAGTGTCGGCGGCATGGCCTTCGCGCAGTTCGCGCCACATCTTCCAGCACACCCACAACAGCAAAATGCCGCCCGCCAGCAAAAGCCCGACAATTGCCAGCAATTGCGTGGTGATCGCGGCAAACCCGATGCGCAAAACAGTGGCCGCGATAATGCCGATCAGGATCGCCTTGTTGCGCTGATCCTTCGGCAATCCCGCCGCCGCAAGCCCGATCACCACCGCATTGTCACCGGCAAGAACCAGATCAATACCAATGACCTGAAGCAGTGCGGTAAAGCCTTCCGGAGTGAAAATTTCCATCATGATGTCAACAAGCCTTGCTAAGATAAGGCGGCAAAACCGCGAAAAACTTTCCCCGCATTTGGCCCATGTGAAGCCAAAGAACAAGGCTGCACTTGTATTTCCCGTCATATTTGATGCGCGTTGTGTGCTGACCGGACCATCGTCCGCCTTGACAGTGAAATCCAATACTCCACACTAAACCCTCGTGTGCGCGTGAAGGTTCGGAGGCCAACCGCGCACCGGTTCAACAAGCGCGGGAGGCGTTCATGCTTGGCCAGATGATGACAATGCCACTGGTGATCAGCTCGTTGATCGACCACGCAGCCAAATACCATGGCGATACCGAAATTGTGACCGTCGAGACAACAGGCGGCATTGCCCGCACAAACTGGCGCAATGTCGCCGCCGGTTCCCGCCAGCTCGCCTCTGCACTCGCGAAGTTTGGCGTTAGCAAAGGCGGGCGCTGCGCCACCATCGCATGGAACAATTACCGCCATCTCGAAATCTACTTCGGCGTCTCCGGCGGCGGCATGGTCTGCCATACAATCAACCCGCGCCTGTTTCCCGAACAAATGGTCTACATCGTCAATCACGCCGAAGATGAGGTCATCTTCTTCGATCGCACGTTTCTGCCGCTTGTTGCCAAGCTCAAGGACCAGTTCAATCCGGTCAAGGCCTACATCCTGATGGGCCCGCGCGACGAGGAAGCGGCAGCATCCTTGCCCGGCCTGTTGTTCTTTGACGAATTCATCAAAACCGGCGACGCCGATTATCAATGGCCGGAAATGGACGAACTTTCCGCTTCCAGCCTCTGCTACACCTCCGGCACCACGGGCAACCCCAAGGGCGTCCTCTATTCACACCGCTCGACACTCCTGCATACATTTGCAGTCTGCATGCCCGATGCGCTCAACCTGTCCGCCCGCGACAGCGTCCTGCCCGTCGTGCCGATGTTCCACGTCAATGCCTGGGGCGTGCCGTATGCCACAGCGATGGTCGGCGCGAAACTCGTGATGCCGGGCCCCGGCCTTGATGGCGACAGCCTGATCAAGCTCATCGACACCGAGCACGTCACCATTGCCGCCGGCGTCCCGACCATTTGGCAAG
Organism: Phyllobacteriaceae bacterium; assembly: GCA_031370195.1. Taxonomy (GTDB): domain Bacteria; phylum Pseudomonadota; class Alphaproteobacteria; order Rhizobiales; family Rhizobiaceae; genus JANMEX01. The sequence continues at coordinate 58 of JANMQE010000131.1, read as the reverse complement.
GCCTCCTCGCCGCCGCGCAAAAAAGCGGAGCGAAACTGGAGTCTCTGCAGCGCACCGC
>JANMQE010000105.1:0-2069 GCA_031370195.1 Phyllobacteriaceae bacterium | reverse complement strand
GAATTCATGGAACTAATGATAGCATCCGTCCTCACCATTTTGGCGAGGCGTCGGTGCTTGGGCGATCAAGATCGGGATCGTCTTCGCCTCTTGTCTCAGTTGGCTTTGGCGATTTCGGTTTGGGCGTCGTCGCTGACTTCGGCGTCCCCGGATCGGCTTCTGCCTGCCGCTCGTCACTTCCCTGTTCAGGCGCCAGGTGCGTGGCTTGCGCTGCCTCCAGATAATGCACCGCGTAGCGGCGGCGCATTTCTTGTTGCAGGGCGTTGCGCTCGGACTTTGACATGCGCGGCAGTTTCTCCATCGTCCCGAGTTCAAACCGCAACGGCAGCGCTGTTGTGGTCAATCCCCTGACGGAGGCTGCGAACGATCCCTTCGGCTGGCTCTCGATGAACTCCGGTGTGCAGCCAAGCATCGGCGCAAGCGCGCGGGCATCCTTGTTGGACACGCCGCCGGCAAATTTAATGGCGGTGTTTGCGCCGAAGGCTTCCTGAAGCTTTGGATCAAGCTGGCCAAGATATTGGTGGGCCAACACCATGCCGATCTTCTGCTTGCGCGCCTGACTGAGGATCAGCCCGATGTTGCGGTCGAAATAATCTGCGGCTTCATCGATATAGACAAAGGTTGGCAAGCGTCTGCTTTCGGGAAGCGTGGCGCGCTCCTGCGCTGCTTGCGCAATCAGAGCTATGAAAAACCGGCCAAAGATTTCCGTGCCGGTTTCCTTGAGCAAATCCTTGGCGGTGTTGATCAGGATGACCTTGCCGGAATTCATTTCCGAGAACAGATCAAGCTTGGAGCGCGGGTGTGAGAACATCCGTTCAAACGTCTGGTTTTCCAGAATGCCCCAGAGGCGGCGCAAGACCTGTTTCTTGGTGTCGTTGAATTCGCGTGAGGAGAACTCGGTCTCGAAGAACTGCCTGGCCGTGCCGGTGAGGGTTGCGATATAGGGTGCGAACTTCTTCTCGCTGCCGGGCTCCATCAGCTCACGCAAGGTGTGGATGGTGGCATCCGGGATGTGCAGCATCAGTCTTGTGACATAACGAAAGATCACATTCTGCTTTTGGGTCATCTCGGCCGACAGAAGCGAGCCGAGGACGAAGTCATAAAGCTCGAGAATGGAATTGGTCAGCCGCTCGCGCTCAAGCATCGGGTAGTGTTGCAAACGCTCCATGCCGACATCAAACAGGTTGAGCGAGACCGGATATTCGACGTCGCTCGGATCGATGATGCAGATGCGGTCATGCAAGGGTTCGCCCGGCGCAAAACATTTGAGCTGCGAGATCGTGCGGATGAGATCGCCCTGGCTGTCGAGAACAATGATTGACGCTTGCCCGTTTTCCACGGCGGGCAAATCATTGGCGATGAGATATTGCAGGGTCTGGGTTTTGCCGTGGCCGGAACCGGCAACAATGTGCTGATGCTCAAAACGGGTGCGGGTTGGAATGGTGAACGGGATGGCTCCGTCAAACAGCCGCGCCAACGGCGTGCCGCCGAGATAGGTTGATACCAGTTCGCGCCGGTCATTGATGTCTGACTTGGACGGCGGTTTTGGGGCGCGGGCAAAACCTTTGGGGTCGGCGGGATTGCCGCCGGATGCTGTGATCAGATTGCGGTCAAGCCGTTCGCGCAAACGCGGCAACAGATCGGCGTCAAAGATGTCGTCGTCCAGACAGGAAGCCATAACGCTTTCAACCACCGAGCCGATGTCCTTGATCATGTCGAGTTTGGCGGTCGGCACGGTGATGCCGCTTTCGCCGCCCTGCGGCAAAGGCAGCGGTGAAGCATAGGCTACGAAATGGAACGCGCGGGCGATTGCCGTGGTGAAGAGATCGACTGTCTTGTCGAAGTCGTCGAACAGTTTCTTCTGGGCTTTGAGTTCATCGCGCAAGGCCCAGAGTTCGGACACTGACCGGCGCTCGGACCAATCGATCCTGGGAATGGCAAACATCGCCTCATAATCGATAAGGTCTGCCACCAGTCCGCCGATCAGGTCTTGATCCACACTGTCGAACTTGCGTGACAGGCGCTCAGCAACATCGTCGGCAATGTTGCCGATCAGCGCTTCCTTTCCG
>JANMQE010000094.1:0-3078 GCA_031370195.1 Phyllobacteriaceae bacterium | reverse complement strand
AAGCATTCTTCGCAAGTGCGAAAGGAATTTTATTGAGCCGGACACGGCGCGCCTGCTTCCGCCCAGCGTGTCAGGGCATCATAGGTTTCCTGCGCTGAGCCGGGTGCCGGTTGGCGGCCAATGCCCGGCCTCCAGCCCCACGCCACCAGCGGGTCCTTCAGCACATGCTCGGCGACCTCTGCCAGCGTCCGATCACCGTTGCGTGCGGGGTCTTTAATTTGTGCGCAGATTTGCGCCGATGTCTGGTCGAACCAGACCATCTCCACGGGTGCCAAGTGCCATTCGGGCGCGCCGGGCGGCATGCCTTCGCGTGTGCCGTTGGCCTCGCCATGGCAGGTCGTGCAGCGAAGGCCGGGGTTGCCGAAGCCGGATCCATCGGTGCCGCGCTGAACATTCATGCCGTGAAATTTGGCCGCGCCGGTGTGCTTGTCCACCCAGCGCGGGTGCTCGTCCGCCGTGTGGCAGTTGGCACAGCGCGGATGGGCAAAGACAGCATGGACCTTGGCCCAGTCTGCCAGCGGGTCGGCAAGCGCAGATGCGGGGGTGAGTGCGAACACTGCCAAGGCCAGAAGGTGAAATTTTTTCATGCGAACTTGACCTCTTTCGACAGCGGCAGCGTGCGGATTCGCTTGCCAGTCAGGGCAAAAATCGCATTGGCAAGCGCAGGGGCTGCCGGCGGTGTGCCGATCTCGCCGACACCGCCCATCGCTTCGGCGTTTTCATACACTTCGACATGAAACTCTGGTGCCTGATAAATACGCATTGCGTCATAGTCCGGGAAGCTGGATTGCTCGACCATGCCATCGCTGAAGGTGATCTCCTGCCCCATGGCTGCGGACAGGCCAAAAATTGCGCCGGAGATGATTTGCGCCTTGATGTTGTCCGGGTCGAGTGCGATGCCGACGTCGGCGACGGCCCAGACATTGGTGATCCTGATGCCATCGGCAGTGTCCGTCACCTCCACGACTTCAGCAACCCAACTGCCGAAAGACAGGCAAAACGCCATGCCCTTGGCATGGCCGGGCCGGTCTTTGCCCCAGCCGGACATGGCCATCACTTTCTCGACGGCCTTGGTTGCTGCCGGATGGTCCGCCATCAGCTTCAGCCGCAATTGCGCAGGGTCCATTTTCGCGGCCAGCGCCATTTCGTCCATGAAGCTTTCATGAAAAAACGCGTTCTGCGAATTGCCGACCGAGCGCCAGAAACTGACCGGGATCATCAGATCGACGTCAATGCCGCGCACACTTTGGTTTGCAATGCCATAGGGCTGGTTGAACGCACCATCGGTGATGGATTTGTCCGGTCCGAGCGGCGCGCTGGCCATTGACGGCACGTTGCGGCGGACGACCGAGCGCATGACAGACGGCGATGCGCTGGCTGCGTCAAGCGCAGTGGGGATACCATCTGCGCCAAGCCGTGCCTTGAATTTTGCCATGGCGGCGGGACGGTAAGTGTCGTGCTTCATGTCTTCTTCGCGCGTCCACGTGACTTTTACCGGCTTGCCATCCGCGGCCATGGCCAGAAGCGTCGCATAGCCGGAAAAGTCCATTTCGCCGCGCCGGCCGAATGCGCCGCCCATCATGGTTGTGTGGACCGTGATGTCGTCCTGATCGAGGCCGGTCATGTTGGAACAAACAAATCGTGTGATCGTCGGCCCCTGGTTTGGCGACCAGAGCTCGAGCTTGCCGTCCTTGAATTGTGCTGTGGCGTTCATCGGCTCCATGGCGGCATGGGCGAGGAAGGGCACGGAATAGGTCGCCTCGACGAGCCTGTCCTGCGGCGCATCGGCGAACTCGACGCTGACATCGCCGATCTCGCGCAGCGCCGTGCCACCGCCAGCATTCAGCGCGGTTTCGATCACGCCCATGATGGCCTTCGTGTCAGCGGGGTAGGGCGCTTCGCCCCATTCCACGGTGATTGCATCTGCTGCCTGAAACGCTGTCCATGTGTTGTCGGCAATGACGCCAAGGCCGTGGCCGAACTGGCAGTCGATCTCGACCACCTTGATAACGCCGGGCATCGCCTGCGCGGCCTTCGCGTCAAAGCTCTTCATCCGCCCGCCAAGGCGTGGGTTCATCTTGACCGTGCCATAGACCATGTCCGGCAACGACACATCAATGCCGAACACCGGCGCGCCGGTGACCTTGGCGCGCATGTCCACGCGCGGCTGCGATTTGCCAAGCAGCTTCCAGTCCTTGCGGTCCTTGAGCTTGATGTCCGCAGGCGGGTCAATGGCTGCTGCCTTCAAGGCCAATTCGCCGTAAGTCATGCTCTTGCCAGAAGCTGAATCAATGATTGCGCCGCGTTCGGCCTTGAGCGTCGCCAGATCCACGCCCAGTTCCTTCGCCGCCGCAGCTTTCAGCATCTCGCGCGCCAGCGCACCGGCATGGCGCATCTTCTCAAATGCATCGACAGTAGAGGTCGAGCCGCCGGTGATCTGCAGCGCGATGATCTTGCCCATGGCACCCATCACCGAGCGGAGACTGTCCTTCATCATCGAATGCTCAAACGGCGCAAATGGTGCGTTCTCGGAAAGCACGGCGCTGTTGTAGTAGGCGCCGGAGGCCGGGCCGTGCTCGACTGTGACTTGATCCAAGCCGACCTCAAGCTCTTCCGCCACCAAGGCAGCCAGCGTCGTCATGATGCCCTGGCCCATTTCAGCGCGCGGCGCGATGATGGTGATCTTGCTGTCCGAGGCGATCTTGACATAGGGGTTGAAGGTTGCTTCGCCGTCGGCCAGACCGTCTTTCAACGGGTTCGTGACCGGCTTTTTGAATTGGTAGTAGCCGAACGCGACACCGCCGGCGATGGCGACAGCGCCAACAAGAAATGTCCGTCGCGCGATTTTGGCAATGCGTCCCATGGCTTTACACTCCTGCGCCAGCGGCGCGATGGATGGCGGCGCGGATTTTCGGGTAAGTGCCGCAGCGACAGAGATTGCCGCCCATGGCCTGATCAATTTCGGTGTCGGTAGGGTTGGGGATTTCAGTCAGCAGCGCCACTGCGCTCATGATCTGTCCGGCCTGACAATAGCCGCATTGCGAGACCTGCTCGTCAAACCATGCCTGCTGCACGCGG
>JANMQE010000083.1:0-1550 GCA_031370195.1 Phyllobacteriaceae bacterium | reverse complement strand
TGGACCATTCAGGAGATTTTCTCGAAGGCAGAGCGGCCTGAAAAGAAGGGCTTTTTTTCCACCGATCAGGCCCGAGAAGAATATCACATCGAGACGGACGATTTGGAATGCGCGCGCATGGGCGTTTCGTCCTATGAGCGCCACGCGTTGGTGCCGCATGAAGCCTATCAGGCACTTTATGCCAGCGGTGAGACCAAGAAAATATTCGATGGTTATAAGGTACATGTGCTGTCCAATGGGCAGGTCATTTCAGACGTATGAAGGTGCATAAATGGACGCTGAACCGTTTGAACATATTGCCTCCTAAAAGCAAAGGCGCTAAGCGCGTAAGTCGAAGCCAGATGCGACGAATGCATGCGATTCGTGTGCAACGGAAGCGTATGCTATGCGCTGGCTTAGCCGGAGCGCAAACCTTCGCACGAACGCAAACCGTGAACGCCATGCAAAAAACCTTCTGGCAAGTAGCTCCACGCATTGCCATCCCAAGACCTCTTTGGTTTAATCGCCGCGTTCTAAAACTTCACCGAAAAGATTGCATCCTCTTATGAAAACTTTCTCCCTCGAAGAAGCCAACGCGCTCGTGCCGATGATGGTTCGCCTCTTTGGGCAAATAGACCGCGAGCGCGCCATAATGCGTCGCCACGCCTCCGCCGTGAAACGCGCCGCTGAACGCGCCGACCTCAATGGCGGCATTCCGCAAGGCAGCGGATACGCCGAATCGCTGATGCAATTTCTCGCCGCCGTCGAAACCATTCACGGCGTAGGCGTCGAGATCAAAGATTTTGAGAGTGGCCTGTGCGACTTCCCGCATTGGCGCGATGGACGCGTCGTTTATCTTTGCTGGAAGCGCGGCGAAGACCGCATTGAGTATTGGCACGACATAGACGCAGGGTTTGGCGGACGCCAACCGGTCTAAGCCTGCCTGACAATCTGAAAAATCGCCGCACAAAAACAGGAAGGGGACGTGAGATAAATCATCTCGCGTCCCCTTCCCTTTTTGCTTTTGTGTGAAGCGTTAAGCCGCAGCTTCCGCTTCTTTCGCCACGACGACTTTTACGTTCGCAGTAACTTCGCGGTGCAGTTTAACCGGCACTTCGTATTCGCCGACTTCCTTGATCGGGTCTTTGAGCGTGATCTTGCGACGATCAATCTCATAACCCTGCGCCGCAAATGCTTCGGCGATGTCCATCGAAGTCACCGAACCGTAAAGCAAGCCGTGATCACCGACCTTGCGGTTGAAGGTGAGTACGACGCTGCTCAGTTGATCGGCCTGTGCGGTCGACGTTTCTTTTTCAACGGCGGCCTTCTTAAGAAACAACGCGCGTTGGCGTTCGATTTGTTTGACGTTGGCGGTGGTGGCTTGTACGGCCAGTCCACGCGGCAACAGGAAATTGCGCCCGTAACCCGGCTTCACTTTTACGATCTCGCCGCGCGCGCCCAAATTGTCTACGTCTTCCCGTAGCAGTAATTCCATCAGTGGCATTTTCTTTCCTCCGGCTAGTGGCTGGTGGCTGGTGGCTGGTGGCTAGAACCACTAGCTACAGGCCACT
>JANMQE010000068.1:0-2569 GCA_031370195.1 Phyllobacteriaceae bacterium | reverse complement strand
GCGCCCACAATCCCGAGTGCCAACGCGTAGAATGGTTTACCCATTGCATTCGCCCTTGGTCACCTTGGGCAGGCTGGTTTCAACAAGGCCCTTGTTGGTCGCCACGGGTGAATCATAAAGATTGAGCGCCAGAACGAAGCCGGAGTTCTTCGGCAGTGCCAGCCAGTTGTAGGGCCGTGCGAAGGCTGAAACAGTGATCCTGAAGCTGCCGTCAGCGTCATAGGCAATCGTTTCTGAATTGAGAAATGCGGGCCATTTGTCCGGAATGCCTGAAAGCCGGTTGCTGTCCGGGCTGAGCGGATGGAGCGTCCACAGCCGCGCCGACACATTGCGCCCTTCAACAGTGTAGTCACAATCGCTGGTCAGCCGCTCACCTGCATCGTCTGCGCTAGCGTAAAAAGTCACACCTTCCGCCGCGCCGATTGAAAGCGCAGCGTCGCGCGCCAGCCGCGCTTTGGCATAAGGGTCAGCCTCCAATGTTCCATCAAGCGGATAGGCGGTCCAGCCGTCAATCGTCACCCCGCCAAACTGCCCGGTCTCATTCATCGCCAGTGATGTCAGCCACGCCCCGCCACCAATCGCGATCACAAGAGCCACTGCAACAACAAACAGATTTCTCAGCATGACGGACGAGCCCTCACGCTGTTCAGACAGGCAAAATGGCAGTGATCAATTGGCAATTGCGGAGACTTTCTCTCCGTCATCCGACGGCAACAGGGGAGGCGCTGACCGGAATTGTTCCAACAGCCGGTCGAGGGTTCGTTTGGTGTTCTGATTGAGCACCGCAGCCCGAACCCGCGAGTTTGCCGGTTCACTCTTGCCATCTTCACTCTTGGCATTAACCGCAACTTTGGCATCTTCAGGCTTGGCGGCTGGCTTTTCGATGAAGGGTTCCAACAAACCCGGTATTGGCTTGATGTCCACATTCTGGTGCGCGTAGGCCATCAGCCGCTGCCAGGTCATGGCAGGCAACAAGCCACCGGTCATCTTGTTGGTGGGGGTAAAGTCATCATTGCCGAACCAGACCGCCGCCAGATAATTTCCGGTGTATCCGACAAACCAAGCATCGCGGTAAGACTGTGTTGTTCCGGTCTTGCCCGCCACGCGTATGCCCGGCAGTTGCGCCCTGCGCCCTGTGCCAGCCTCTGTCACCGCCGTCAGCATCAAATTCATGCTTGCGTCGGCCTCTTCGCTCAAGACACGCACCGGCTTGCGCCCGTCCCGGTCAAAATCCCACAGCACCTCACCGCTGTTCGACAGGATCTGTGTAAATGCGTGGCGCTTGCCGACAAACCCGCCGTCGGCAATCGTCAGATAGCCGGTAGCTTGATCAAGAACGGTCATGCCCGACGTGCCAAGCGACATTGTCTTGTGCAGGCTGATTTCCGATTCAACACCCATCGCTTTCGCCAGCGCGGCGATTTTGGTGGTCGTCAGTTCCTTTGCAAGCCGCACTGGAACCGAGTTGATCGACCGTGCCAATGCAGAGGTCAGCGTCACCTTGCCGGAATAGCTGCGGGCATAATTCTGCGGCGACCAGTTGCCCCAGCTGATGGGCCCGTCAGACACCACCGACTCTGGCGTATAACCATTCTCCATCGCCGTCGCATAAATATACGGTTTGAACGACGAGCCTGCCTGCCGCAGCGCCTTGGTCGCGCGGTTGAACTGGCTGGCACCATAATCGCGCCCGCCGACCATCGCCCGCACCGATCCATCGATGTCCATCATCACAATGCCTGCCTGACGGACATTATACTGCTCGCCAAACTGGCGAAGGTGAAATTCAGCAGATTCCTCCGCCGCGACCTGAAGATCAGAATCAACCGTGGTGCGTACCACAAAGGATTTCTGCGGCAGCTTTTCAGCAACTTTCTTTACCTCTTCAAATGCCCAATCGAGGAAGAAGTCCGGGCTCTTGGTCGCACCGCGGTCGACAATGGATGCCGGATGGCGCCGGGCGTCTAGCACCTGGCCTTCTGTCAGGAAATTTGCCTGAACCATGTTGGACAACACTTCGTTGGCCCGCGCGCGCGCCGCCGGCAAATTGACATGCGGCGCATATTTGGTTGGTGCCTTGAACAGGCCGGCCAGCATTGCAGCTTCTGCCAGATCGACGTGCTTGATATCCTTGTTGAAGTAAAACTCGCTCGCTGCCACAATCCCGAACGTCCCGCCGCCCATATAGGCGCGGTCCAGATAGAGCTGGAGGATTTCCTTCTTGCTCATGTTGGCTTCAAGCCAGACTGCCAGGAAGGCTTCCTTGATCTTGCGTTGCAGCGTCCGCTCATTGGTCAGGAACAGGTTTTTGGCCAGCTGTTGCGTGATCGTCGAGCCGCCTTGCACCACGCCATTGGCACGGACATTTTCGCTCAGCGCACGGGTGAGACCGAGAAAATCCAGCCCGACATGCTCGAAAAACCGTCTGTCTTCAGTGGCCAAAACCGATTTGATCACATGATCCGGCATCTGGTCGAGCGGCACACCATCCTTGTGCAAAATGCCGCGTTTGCCGATCTCGTTGCCGTAACGGTCGAGAAACGTGACGGAAACATCAAGACCCTTGCGC
>JANMQE010000036.1:0-2478 GCA_031370195.1 Phyllobacteriaceae bacterium | reverse complement strand
CGAGCTGGTGTCGCACCAGACCTGGTTCGGTGGCGTCTACCAGGATCCCGCCAATTTTTTCGCCAAGCCTTTGATTTGCATACCGTTCAACAAAATTTTCACCTGATTTATCCACCTCAGTTTCCCCGGCCTCATAATCAGTCAACGCAATTTGACGGATGATGAGGGACGAGAATGGAAAATACTGGGCGATTTGATCTGCCGCTGATCATGCCTTCGCAGGCGCAGAAGCATGTGACGCACAATGAGGCTTTGACGCTGGTGGACGGGCTAATGCATCTGGTCGTCAAGACCTTTGGCGAGACCAGCCCGCCGGTGAGTGCGCAGGTTGACGATGCGTTTGTGGTCGGCGCATCGCCGACCGGCGCGTGGTTCGGCGAGGGTGGAAATATCGCCTTCAACACAGATGCAGGCTGGCGGTTTGCCAACCCGGTGCGGGGGATCGTTGCGTTGAACGCTGCAACGGGACGGATGGTCGTTTTCGAACAGGGTGTCTGGAAGCCGCTGGGCGACGCGCTCGACATCGCAACAGTGCCGATGCTTGGCATCAACACCACTGCTGATGCGACCAACCGCCTCGCCGTGCGCTCCAACGCAGCATTGCTGACGGCGGTAAACGTTGGCGATGGAGGCAATGGCGACTTGCAGGTGAAGCTGAACAAGGAGACGCAGGGCGACACCGGTTCGCTGCTTTACCAGACAGGGTATTCCGGCAGAGCGGAAATCGGGCTCTCAGGCGACGATGATTTGAGCGTCAAGGTCAGCCCGGACGGATCGGTCTGGACCGAAGCGCTGCGCATTGACCGGACGAGCGGAGCCGTCACATTGCGCGCAAACTCCGTTGCCAACGCGGCGCTTGCCACCATGGCAACGGGCCGCATCAAGGGCCGTGCGACGGCTGGCACAGGCGCGCCTGAAGACTTGACCGGGACACAGGCTACGGCGCTGCTTGACGTGTTTGCAACCTCTGCCAAGGGGCTTGCCCCGGCATCCGGCGGTGGCACGGTGAATTTTCTCCGCGCGGACGGGACCTGGGCGGCACCTGCCGGCGGAGGCTCATCGGTATGGGGCGGAATAACCGGCACGCTCTCGGCGCAGACGGATTTGCAGACTGCGCTCAACGGCAAGCAGGCGGCGGGTTCTTATGCCGCTTCAGTGCACACCCACGCGCAGGCGGATGTCACAGGACTGGTCACCGCATTGGCAGGCAAACTGGCATCAACTGCGGTCTCAAGCTTCGGTCTGACACTGGTCGATGATGCTGACGCCGCCACAGCGCGCGGCACGCTTGGCCTCGGGACCTTGGCGACGCAGAGTGGCACATATTCCGGGACGTCCTCCGGCACGAACACCGGCGATCAGAACATAACCCTGACCGGCAACATAACTGGCAGCGGCACCGGCTCTTTTGCGACCACCATCGCGGCGGGCGTTGTCAGCAATGCCATGCTGGCCACTGTTGCAACGTCAACGTTCAAGGGCCGCACGACGGCAGGCAGCGGCGCGCCTGAGGATTTGACCGCCACCCAGGCAACCGCGTTGCTGAACGCGTTCACGGCGGCGCTGAAAGGTCTCGTCCCCGCATCCGGCGGCGGCACGGTCAACTATTTGCGGGCAGACGGCACTTGGGCCGCGCCCTCGGGCAGCGGGCCATCTGTCGATCCACTGGACCTGACAGCAACCAGCGTGGCCGCGCCGGCAGCCGGCACAGTGCGCCTGTTCCGCAAGGATCGTGGCGGACGGCAGATGCCTGCCTTCATGGGACCGACCGGCCTGGACGCGAGCGTACAGCCGTTCATTGCCACCAACAAGATCGCCCGCTGGAACGCGTCTGGTAACGGCACGGCAACGCCGATTGTTGATGGCTTTGCAGCAGCGTTCACGGTGCTTGGTACCGCAACGGCGCGCAATGTGGCGGCAACAGATTTCATCAACAGACTGCGCCGCTTCGGCCATGTCTCGGCAGCGACAGCAGGCGCGCTTTGCGGGCATTTCGCGACAGTAGCACAATGGGCCATTGGCACGGGCACGGGGCTGGGCGGGTTCTACTATAATTGCCGTTTTGTGCCCTCGGACGCGGTTGCGGTTTCGGGCGCGAGGATGTTCATCGGCCTGCGCAACGCCATTGCCGCCCCGACGAACGCTGAGCCATCATCGGGGCAGACCAACATGGTCGGCGTCGGGCAAATCTCGACATCAAACAATCTGCACATTTGCTATGGCGGCTCGGCAGCGCAAACGCCGATTGACCTTGGCGCAAGCTTCCCTGCAGGCGGCCTGTCAAGTGCCGCCTATGAACTGGAACTGTTTGCCTCGCCCGGCAACCAGACCATCGGCTACAAAGTGACCCGGCTGGACAACAACACCGTGGCGAGCGGCACATTGTCCGGCACGGTCGGAACACAGGTTCCGGCGGCAACGACATTTCTGGCGCACGCAGCCTGGCGCTGCAACAATGCCACGGCGCTCTCATGCGGG
>JANMQE010000790.1:0-6820 GCA_031370195.1 Phyllobacteriaceae bacterium | reverse complement strand
CGAAAAGTGCCTATCCACCATGAATCGGGTGGTGGTATGCCCCCGCTCAACGCACATTCGCGTAGCTTTGGACACAACAGCATGACAATCAGCGACCAGACACAATCGTCGGCATCCATTTCCCTGAAAGTCTGGCTGATGTTGATTTTGCTTGGCGTGCTGTGGGGCGGTTCATTCTTCTTCGTCCGCGTTGCAGTGAAGGAAATTCCGCCCCTTTGGCTGGTCTTCTTCCGGGTCAGCATCGCGGCGCTCGCGCTGCATCTGTATCTGGCGGCAACAGGCAAGTGGTCATCCTTCCGCCAGTCCCCGTTTCTGCCGTTCTTCGGCCTTGGCCTTCTCAACAACGCCATCCCTTTTTCGCTGATCTTTGCCGGCCAAACCGTTCTCGGCGCAGGCCTCGCCTCCATTCTCAACGCCACAACGCCATTTCTGACTGTGATCGCCGCCAATCTGCTCACGCGGGACGAAAAGGCGACATCCGCCAAAATCATGGGCACTGTCATGGGCATCGCTGGCGCGGCGATCATTGTCGGCCCCTCTGTCTCTGACAAACTGGGCGCTCCGCTTTGGGCGCAATTCGCAGTCATCGCTGCGGCCGCTTCCTATGCGTTTGCATCAATCTACGGCAAACGCTTCCGCAACGTGCCGCCGCTTGTCACCGCAACCGGTCAATTGACTGCATCGACAATCCTGATGCTGCCGGTGGCACTGATCGTCCATGGCGCACCTACGCCGCAATTGTGGAGCTCTGGCGCATGGTTGGCGGTAATGGCGCTGGCGCTGGCCTCGACAGCATTTGCCTACACACTGTTCTTTCGCATTCTCGCAGCTGCCGGGGCCACCATCGTTTCCCTCGTCACGCTCATTGTCCCCGTCAGCGCCGTGCTGCTTGGCGCACTGTTTCTCGGCGAAGGCATGGCGCTCAACCAACTGCTCGGCATGGCAATGATCGGCGCCGGACTGTTTGTCCTCAACCGAGGCGCGATTTCAAATTCGCCCCGACAGGCTTGATTGTGCTGTATTTTTCGCGTTGGACCCTTGTTGCGGACGCCAGAAAGGTGCACCGCCAAATCGCGGTTTAACCATTTTTAATAAATAATGAATTTCAGAAAATGATAAGCAATTACAGATAGATAGACCATCGGGCGAGAACCTTTTTCCACATTTTCGCCGCAATGCAGCATGGAATGCCCTTGCGTCTCCGCACCAAAAGCATATCTTTAGACGGCATCGACAAAGGAGGCGCACCGATGGATTTAACAAAATCTCTCAACGTTGTGATGTTCTGCGCAGCGTTCGCATTTGTCAGCGCAATTGTGTTGGGGCTGGTTTCTTGAGGCCAAACCCCGGTCCCGGATGAGGTATCCGGAAATGAATTCCTGGAAAGCCGGTTGTAACCCAACCGGCTTTTTTTATGCCGCAATGCTGCCTGTTCGACAAACCACAAAAAATAAATGTGTGGCTCAATACGAAGAGCGCCTATCTACGAAAGCCTCAATCCAGCGGCTCAACGCCAACCGGCTTGCCATCCCGGCTGAGCCTGATCTTCTCAACCTTGTCCTCAGCCGCCTTCAACAGCGCGCTGCAATGGTTTTTCAGCGCCTCGCCGCGCTCGTATATCTTGATCGACTGCTCAAGCTCGACATCACCGCGCTCCAGATTGCCGACGATGCTCTCCAGCTCCTTGAGAGCAGTCTCGAAACTCATTGCCAAGATATCAGTGTTCTTGATATCGGCGTTCAAATCATCTGCCATCATCATCCTCGCATCAGGCGGCTGACATGCGCAGCGGCCGAAAGACTCAATCCTTGCAGATCATAGCCGCCTTCGAGCAGCGAAACGAGCCTGTTTGATGCATACCTTCCTGCTAGTTCCATCAACTTCGCCGTCGCCCAGTCAAAGTCATCTTCAGTTAAATTTATATCCGCAAGCGGATCGCGCGTATGGGCATCAAAACCGGCGGAGATCAAAACGAGGTCCGGCTTGAAATTCTCAAGCGCGGGCAACACGCGAGATTCGAGCGCATTTCGAAAGGTTTTCGAGCCACTTTCGGGCGCCATTGGAGCGTTGACAATGTTGTCTTTCACGCCTGTTTCATTGAGAGCACCGGTCCCCGGATAGAGCGGAAATTGGTGCGTCGAGGCGTACAGCACCGACCTGTCAGACCAGAAAATATCCTGCGTCCCGTTGCCATGATGCACATCCCAATCCACAATCGCCACCCGCTCCGCGCCATATTTTTGCTGTGCATACCGTGCGGCAATCGCAATGTGATTGAAAAAGCAAAACCCCATCGCCCGGTCATGCTCGGCATGGTGCCCTGGCGGACGCGAAGCGATAAACGCGTTGTCCGCCTCGCCGCCAAACACCGCATCCACCGCCGCCGTCAACGCGCCAATGGCATGCATCGCCGCCTCAAACGTCTGCGGGCTGGCCACAGTATCTTCATCAATCCGCCGCACCCCGGTTTCGGGAATGGCCGAGGCAACGAAGGCCATGTGCTCTTCCGGATGCGCGAGCATGATGTGCTCCTCATTGCCGCGCGGCGCATCGAGGCGGACAAGCGCATCAAACGTCTCGCCTGCCAGCGCTTTCTCCAGCGCCCGCAAGCGGTCCGGCCGCTCGGGGTGGCCGGGTGGGGTGAGATGTTCGAGGAAGATGGGATGGGTGTAGAGGTTTGTTGTCATACAACGGAACAATAAAGCTTTGTTCACTCCCGTCCACCATCAGATCGCTATGCCCGGCTATTGTCCACCGACAGGCTTTGCGCCCACCCAGTCCATCGCCTTGCCGGCCATTTCCTGGAACTTGTTGGAAGCGCCGTCCAGCTTGCGCTCCCATTCCGGATTGGCCTGCTGGCCTTCGATGACGCGGAAATAGACATCCATCAGCGCTGCAATGGCAAACGGTTCGAGAAGCGCCGCTTTGAACGACCACGCAAACACGACGGCAATGACAAAGCCCCATCCGCCCGCCTGTCCGGGGAAATAATACAGTAGCCCCGCCGCTGGAGCGAGGAACAGCAGGAACACCACCAGCGAGACGATCCACATAAACAGCGACAACCAGATGGCATTCTTCACCATCGTCTTGCCATTCTGCGCATAGAGCACGATGCCGGTGCGCGCGCTGGCCCATGGATTGGTGCTGCCGGTTTTGATCGCATAGCCGAGCACGATTTCGTCCACGAAGGTCAGCGACATGCGGATGATCGTGTTGAGGAAGCTGACAAGCGTGCTGAGGCCAGGGATCGGCAGGAAATTGGCCACGCCGCCAATCAGGCCTGTGATGGCACCGATAACGCCCTTGACCAGCTGATCGACCGCAAACAGCACGTTGGTCTCGACAAAACGCTCTGTCACCACCGCTTTTGCGTGGTCAATCTGCCCGCGCCCCATTGGCAGATCCTTGCCCTGCAGAAGTTCGACCATCACGGCGATATGTCCGGCCTTGACGATGTAGAGCACATATTCGCGAATCCAGTAGACCACGACGGACACCAGCCCGAACCCGATCACCGCGCCCCAGACGGCAAACGTCCCCTGCGCATCCGGATCAGACGACACGCGCCCGACCCCATATCCGATCGCCCCGCCTGTGCCGGTCGCAAAGATGTAGGCGATGGTGATGCCGAAAAACACCAGCATCCGGAACAGGATGAACGGCATCGTCTTCATCATGATGCCGAGCGTCCTGGAAATGGAAAAGTCCCACATGAGCAATGTCTCCGCGCGATGCGCGCCCCGGCAGAGAGTTACGTCAAGCCGACCCTCACTGCAAGTTCGAGGCTTCAGAGAATCTCCGTCCCGGCAATTGCAATGCCAAACCCTTCAAGCCCGACATAATGCCGCTCGCGCGACGCCAGCAGCAAGATTGATGTCACGCCCAGATCCTTGAGTATCTGCGCGCCGAGCCCAATTTCGCGCCATTCGTTTTCGCGCACTTTGGCTTCACTGTGCGCCTCGCCCTGCTCTGGTCGGTTGCGGGTCTGGTGGCCGACGCCAACTGAGCCCTCGCGCAGATAGACAATCACACCGCGCTTGTTTGCGCCCATATCACGCATGATTTCAGTCAGCGCTGCACCAGTTCCGAACACATCCTTGGCGACATTCTCGGGGTGCAGTCGCACGGGCACATTCTCGCCGTCGCGGATATCGCCGAACACAATCGCCAGATGCTGCATCGGGTCCCATGGCAACGAATAAGCATGGGCCTCTGCCGTGCCGCCCTCGGTCTCGATCAGGAAACTATCCACCCGCGTGATCAACGTTTCCTTGCGCTGGCGATAGGCGATGAGGTCAGCGACTGTGACCTCCTTCAAGCCGTTCGTTTGCGCAAACGCCTTGACCTGCGGCCCGCGCATCACCGAACCATCGTCGTTAACCAGCTCGCAAATCACACCAATCGGCGGCAATTTGGCTAGCTTGCACAAGTCCACCGCCGCCTCCGTATGGCCAGAGCGCATCAGCACCCCGCCCTCGCGCGCGATAAGCGGGAAGATGTGGCCGGGTCGCACGAAATCCGAGGCTCCGGAGTTGGGATTGGCAAGACCGCGCGCGGTCAGCGTCCGGTCCTCGGCGGAAATGCCGGTGGTCGTGCCATGCTTGTAGTCGACGGAGACGGTGAACGCCGTCGTGTGGGCCGAATCATTGTCGGCCACCATCGGGGAAAGGTTCAGCCGCTTGGCTTCTTCGCGCGGCATTGGCGTGCAGACAATCCCTGACGTGTGCCGCACGATGAAGCCCATCTTCTCCGGCGTGCAATGAACAGCGGCGACAATCAGGTCGCCCTCATTCTCGCGACCATCGTCGTCCATGACGACAACGATTTCACCACGTTCAAAGGCGCGGATCGCCTCCACGACATTTTTCTGGTCATAAGACATTGATCAAATCCGTCCGGTCTGGCCGCGATGGCGCAAATAATGGTCTGCGATGGCGCAGGCTACCATGGCCTCGCCGATCGGCACTGCCCTGATCCCGACACACGGGTCGTGGCGGCCCTTGGTGATGACGTCAACCTCATTGCCATCCGCGTCAATTGACCGGCGCGGAATGAGAAGTGACGAAGTTGGTTTGACAGCGAAGCGAGCGACAACCTGCTGGCCGGTCGAAATACCGCCCAGAATGCCGCCGGCATGGTTTGACAGGAACACAGGCTTGCCATCAGCGCCGATCCGCATCTCGTCGGCATTGTCGACACCGGTCAGTCCAGCTGCACCAAACCCGTCGCCGATTTCGACGCCCTTGACCGCGTTGATCGACAACAGGTTTCCGGCAATGTCCTGATCAAGCTTGCCATAGACCGGCGCGCCAAGCCCGACGGGGACGCCATCGGCGACCACTTCTATAACAGCGCCAATCGACGAGCCGTCCTTGCGGATGCCGTCAAGATAAGCGGCAAATTCGTCAACGCTCGCCGCGTCGGGAGAAAAGAACGGATTGTTGTCCACCTCCTCCCAGTCCCACCGGCTGCGGTCAATCTTCAGCGTCCCCATCTGGATCAATGCCGCCCGCACCTGCATGCCGGGCACGATCTTGCGCGCAATCGCACCAGCTGCCACACGCGCCGCAGTCTCGCGCGCCGAAGAGCGCCCGCCGCCGCGATGGTCACGGATGCCGTATTTGGCGTCATAGACATAGTCGGCGTGGCCGGGCCGGTAGCGTTTGGCGATGTCGCCATAGTCTTTTGACCGCTGGTCGGTGTTCTCGATCAGCATCGATATCGGCGTTCCGGTCGCAACCATGGTCACGCCATCATCCTGCAGCATCACGCCTGACAAAACCTTCACTTCATCCGCTTCGCGTCGCTGCGTGGTGAATTTCGACTGGCCGGGCTTGCGCTTGTCCAGATAGTGCTGGATTTCTGCCAATGTGAACTCGATTCCCGGAGGGCAACCGTCCACCACACAGCCCAATGCCGGACCATGGCTTTCGCCCCAGGTCGTAATCCGGAACATGTGGCCGAACGTGTTATGCGACATCGGATTCTGCTTTCTTGTGGCGTGGCACGTCTTATTTGCCTTGACCCTGTCCTGTCAAACACGCTGCGATCCAAAAAACACCTTGGTCTGGCACTTCTTTTGACACATTCCTGTTGTGTAAGACGATCCAACATCTACCTTACAAACCACGACGGCAAGCATGTCGGTCTGAGAGGAAAAAACAATGAAGAAACTGGCTTTTTTGATCACAGCATTGCTGTTCGGTTTGTCGCACACAGCAATCGCTGACGATGCAACAGGCAAGATCGTCTCCGTTGACGAGAACGATCAGTCACTGAAGCTCGATGACGGCAATGTTTACAAACTTCCCGGTGAATTCGACTATTCGGTCATCGCGCCGGACATGAAGGTCATGGTTGTCTATGATATTTCCGGCGAAGACAAGATCGTCACCGATATTGAGAAGGCTGATTGAGCCTCCCAATCCTGTGATGAAAAATCAGGCGGCCACTGTGCCGCCTTTTTCATGCCTATTTGACGTCAAGTTCAACTTTGCGGTTCAAAACCCTGTCTGCCGGCCCGTTAATGTAACTTGGATAGGAAAATACCACTGTGCCAACATCCAGTCCTCGATAACCCGCCCTGGGCTAGTAAAGGATTAAATAGGCTTTCATCATTTTGCCGTTGCAGGGGCCCTTCTGGTTGATTTTCGCCGATTGCCACTTGGCACTCAACGTCCCATGTGCCGGTTGTTTGAACGTGACTTTAGGCTTGGGACCGTCGGTACAGATTTCGGTTCGAAAAAGGCTGAAGCTACCGATCGAGCTGGTGCGTCCAGCTGGTACCTTGATGACTTCGGCAACCGCAAAAGTTGAC
>JANMQE010000726.1:0-2454 GCA_031370195.1 Phyllobacteriaceae bacterium | reverse complement strand
CGGACGATTTTGAAAGTGGCGCAAGAAATCGTCAAGCAGCAGGACGCATTTCTGATCCATGGAGTTTCGCGCCTCAGACCGTTGAATTTGAAGACCATTGCCGACGCAATCAAGATGCATGAATCAACTGTGAGCCGGGTCACTGCCAACAAGTTCATTGAGACGCCGCGCGGTGTGTTTGAACTGCGCTTCTTCTTCAGCGCCGCAATAGCAAATTCGGAGGGCGGCGACCTGCATTCTGCTGAAGCCGTGCGGCATACGATCCGTCACATGATTGAAGGGGAATCCGCCAAGGAGGTGCTGTCCGATGATCAAATTGTTGATGCGCTGACCGGGAAGGGTATTGAGATTGCCCGGCGCACGGTTGCCAAGTATCGGGAATCCATGAATATTTCTTCATCCGTGCAAAGGCGCCGCGAGAAGCGGGCGATCGCGGGCGCATATAGCTGACGCCGTGTTTTCCACAGTTCTTAACCTTCATTTGACTTTGCGGACCGCCGCGCCTATACGCCCGCCGACCGTTCGGCAGAGGCGCTACGCCAGCGGCTGGACAAACAAACAGGCAGCCATAATGTGAATGCCGTATCCCTGCCGGGATGCGGATTGGAATTGCGCCGGGCGCATACCAATATAAACTGAACACGCCATTCCGGCAGATTCGCAACACAGAGGATAAACACCATGAGCCTCCGCATATCGGGAAAGCACATGGAACTGGGTGACAGCTTCCGCAGCCAGATTTCCAGCCGTATCGGCGACGCCATTGACAAATATTTTGACGGCGGTTTTTCAGGTCATGTTGTTGTGGAAAAGTCTGGTTCCAGGTACGCGGCGGATTGTAATTTGCATTTGGATTCCGGTGTTTTGTTGCAAGCTGAAGGTGAGGCTCAGGATCCGCAGATTGCATTTGAGAAGGCTTTTGACCGGATTGAGAAGCGTTTGCGCCGTTACAAGCGCAAGCTGAAGGATCGCCATGTCGAACCCGTGATCACGACTGATATCAGCTACACCGTGATGGAGAGCGTTTCGGACGATGACGACATTGAAGTGGCGGCTGACTATGCGCCGGCAATTGTCGCTGAATCGACCGTGACGCTCAAGACCATGTCTGTCGCCAATGCCGCAATGGAATTGGACCTGAAAGATTCGCCGGTGTTTGTTTTCCGAAATTCGTCGAACAAGCATGTGAACATTGTTTACCGCCGCAACGACGGCAATATCGGCTGGATTGATTCGTCAGCCGTCGCCGCCAGCAACTGAGGCAACGTCCACCGGACCCCGCCCAATTAGGTTTTGATGTGATGGATCTCAGTGATCTTGTAACGCAAAAAGCGATCCTGCCTGCGCTAAAGGCGAGTTCAAAAAAGCAGTTGATGCAGCTTCTTTCAGAGAAGGCATCAGAAATTACCGGGATAGGCGAGCGCGACATATTTGACACGATTGTGCAGCGCGAGAAGCTTGGGTCGACCGGTGTCGGCAACGGTATTGCCATACCGCACGGCAAGCTGAAGAGCATCAAGTCGATCACCGGCGTTTTTGCGCGTCTGGATGCAGCCGTTGACTTCGAGGCGCTTGATGATGAGCCGGTTGATCTCGTGTTTTTGTTGCTTGCGCCTGAGACAGCAGGGGCTGATCATCTGAAAGCGCTGTCACGCATTGCCCGCATCTTGCGCGAGCCGGACATGGTGGCAAAGTTGCGTGGCACCAAGGATGCCACGGCGATTTATGCGTTCCTGACGTCGCAGCCCACGAGCCACGCGGCATAGACCATTATGACATCGGCTGGGTCGCGACGCCCCGGCAAACCGAGCGCTGCGCGCAATTTTGGCGCAAGTTTCGATCCGTAGTTTGGTTCCATCCGGAAATGGAATGCCAAATTGCGCCAACAACTAGATATGTTTTTGCGAAGCCTCACGGCTCTTGGCGCGCGGCGACTGATGACGTTGGCTGCCATTCTCATAACGTTGACGACAGTTATCGGCTTGTCCGCAGTTTATTTGAACAAGCCCGCGTTTGAGACGCTCTACGTCGGCCTTGACCGTGATGATGTGAACCGCGTCGGAATCGCGCTGGCTGAATCCGGCTTTGCCTTCGACGTTGATAACACCGGAACAAGCGTGCTGATCGCAGCCGGTCAGGCAAGCCGGGCGCGCATGATCTTGGCGGAAAAAGGACTGCCTGCAAGTTCCGGTGCCGGATACGAATTGTTCGACAATCTGGGTTCCCTGGGCCTGACGTCCTTCATGCAGGAGGTTACGCGCGTACGTGCGTTGGAAGGGGAGATTGCCCGGTCAATCCAGGCTGTTGATGGTGTCAAGGCGGCGCGCGTGCATATCGTAATGCCCGACCGGACGGTATTTCGCGACCGCGAGAAGAAGCCAACCGCCTCCATTTTGATCAAAGCGGACAAGAACCAGATTGCGGACAAGGCCAACGCCATCCGCCATCTCGTGG
>JANMQE010000692.1:0-1670 GCA_031370195.1 Phyllobacteriaceae bacterium | reverse complement strand
TGGCGTTTGCGGCGGCCTGAAACTCGTTCCGAATGACCGCGAGCTGGGCTTCCGTCCTGTCCTCGGGAAGCGCGATCTCGGAGAGCCCGATCCGGACACCCGGAATCTGAGAGATGGCTGCAATTGATGCGGCGAAGGCCTCGGACTTCACCGACATCAGCCCACTGGCTAGTCTGTAGGACACGGCGTGAACGTACACCCGACCGGAATCGCTAGCGCCACCATGCGGCGAGACGCCCACCGCACGCTGTCCGTCCTGCCGAGCGATCCACGTGCCGAGCGTTCTGGTGCCATGCAGCTCGTCGGACTCGTACCAGCATCCTCCGGAAATGGAGGCGTTCTGTCGGCAGGCGTTGTCGAACTCCTGCCACGCGTTCTGCGAGAAGCTGAGGCCGGCTATTCCGGCGAAGTCGGGGTGCACGGTGTTGTCCGTTCCCACCAGATCGAAGCCATCGTCGATGATCCCGATACTGATGCCCGAGCCAGTCCAACCTTGGGACCACTGCGACGGCGCACGTACGCTATCGATCCCCCAGGCGCGATACTCTCCCGTAACTTGGAGCCGGGTTCGCGCCGCCGCGCGAGCCGGCATTTCGACCTCGAGGACGAGATTCGGCGCGACCCACAATACGTCGGGATCCTCCAACAGTTTCTGGAGGGCAAGCGCCGAGCTTCCCGCACCGATTGTCGCGAAACCTGTCTCGAAAGGATAGCTGATGCCGCGCGCGTCGGTCACGACGCGCTTGAAGCCCCGGAGTACCTTCAGCTCGGGGATCGCGGTACGCACCCGGTCAAGCCAGGCATCGCGGGCGAGCCTTACAGCCGGCAAGGTTGACGCGCGTGCGAGCCCACCCTCTTCGCTCCATCCTCGAATGCCAACGAGAAGCTCTCCCGTTCCGCCGGCACGCGGTTGAGCCAACGCCAGCAGACTGTCGACTCTCCGTCGAATGACACTCGCGACGGACAGCGCGTTGACGCTTGGGTCGGCAACGTTGGGGCTCCCTGTCACGGTCACCGGATCCGCAGCGCACGCGATGGAGCCCAATGTCACAAAGGCCGCGAGTCCAATGAAAAGCGAGCGCCAGTGCACCAGGCTTTCCCGCATGAGTTCCTCCCTCCAGTGTATCTGTGAACTACTCGATGATGAGAATGACGTTGATGCCGACCTGAGTGGTAGTTGCGCTTTGCAGGAACCGCAGCAATGCCTGTTTCTCCGTTTTGGGCGGCACCTTGACGTAGGCGTAGCCATCAACCGCGCCCGGAACGCCAGGTGACACGCGTCGGATCTCTGCGCTCGCGCTCGCGGCAATCGCGTTCAGCTGCTCCCGGGCTGTTCCACCAGGGGAGAAGAAGAATAGTTCGCCGCACACGAACCCACTCGCTCGCACGTCATTGGGCTCGAACACGGGCTCCGTTCCCCTCACGGTGCACAGAGACCCTTCTGCATTCAGACTGTCGTACGTGAAGACCGAGGAACTGACCCAGCGACGCCACAGTGCTCGCTGCTGCTCAGCGGGATCAACGCCAGGGCCGCTCGCATCGCGGCACGCCACTCCGAGGAGGGAGACTGCGATGGCTAGCAGGTATTTCCGGCCAACTCTGGCGAGTGGCGATTCCATGCGTGATACCTGGTTCACAAACTGGTTGGACTGCCGCAAGGCGCTTTTCAA
>JANMQE010000687.1:0-2581 GCA_031370195.1 Phyllobacteriaceae bacterium | reverse complement strand
TCCGAGCCCGGTAACCATTATGCCTCAGCCCTGCTTATTGACCCGGCACCGGCGGAACGGATCAGCACACTCCCATTCGTTGCCGCACTAGCGCTGCACGCGACGCTGTCAAGTCTGCCCGGCATGGACAGTCATGAACTGAAGTTGAAATGGCCAAATGATCTGCTCGCAAACCGCTCGAAAATCTCCGGCATTCTGCTCGAAAGCGACCATTTGGCAAACGGCTCTGTCGCAGTCGCCTGCGGCTTTGGTGTCAACATCGCCCACCACCCTGACCCGGCCCTTTACACGGCAACAGACCTTGCAATGCTTGGAATCAAGGTGTCACCACAAGACGTGTTCACCCGCCTTGCCGATTCGTTTGACGCGGTACTTGAGGCTTGGAACCATGGTCGCGGCTTTGCCGCCATCCGTCACGAATGGCTGTCCCACGCCAAGGGCAGGGGCGAGCTCATCCGTGTCAGCCTTGCCGGATCGGTCGTTGAGGGCATATTCGAGGACATTGACATGGACGGATGCCTGTTACTCCGCCATAGAGACGGCACGATACAGAAAATTTCAGCGGGAGACGTGTTTTTCCCGCAATCCATTGGAGCGGCGAATTGACCGACAAAAAAGACAACAATGAGCTGGTTTTCCTTCCCCTTGGCGGGGTCGGCGAAATCGGCATGAATCTGGCCATGTATGGCTACGGCCCGGCGGCAAACCGTGAATGGATCATCGTCGACTGTGGCGTTACGTTCCCGGGGGCGGACCTGCCGGGCGTTGACCTCATCCTGCCGGACATCCGGTTCATCGAAGCCAACCGCGCCGCTGTCAAGGGCATGATCATCACCCACGCGCATGAAGACCATTACGGTGCGGTGATGGACATTTGGCCGCGCGTCAAGTGCCCGCTTTATGTGACACCGTTCACCGCCGGATTGCTTGAAGCCAAGCACAAGTCGGACGGCGACGGCAAAGAAATAGCGGTAACGCTCTACCATCCGGGCGAAACATTCCAGGTTGGCAAATTCTCGGTTGAAGCCATCGCGGTCACCCATTCGATTCCCGAGCCGGTTTCGCTCGCCATCACCACGCCGCTTGGCACCGTGATCCACACCGGCGACTGGAAGATTGACCCGGCCCCTTCCATGGGCCCCGTCATCAACGAGGCGCGATTCCGGGAATTGGGCGACAAAGGCGTGCTGGCGCTGATGTGCGACAGCACCAATGCCAACCGTGAAGGCGACTCGCCGTCCGAACAGGACGTCGGCAAGAACCTGACGGCGCTGATCCAGAATGCCGCCGGGCGTGTCGCCATCACCTCTTTCTCCTCGAACGTTGGCCGCATCAAATCCATCGCCATCGCTGCGCGCGATGCCGGCCGGTCTGTGATGTTGCTTGGCCGCTCGATGAAGCGCATGGTCGAAGTCGCCACCGGCGTCGGCCTGCTCGACGGCATTCCGGAGTTTGTTTCTGAAGACGAATTCTCCTCAATCGCGCGCAAGAATCTCGTCATCATCCTGACCGGCAGCCAAGGCGAAAGCCGCGCGGCGCTGGCCAAGATTGCCAATGACGAAATGCGTGGGATTGCACTCACAGCGGGCGACACGGTGGTGTTTTCATCGCGCACCATTCCGGGCAACGAGCGCCCCATCATCGACATCAAGAACAAGCTCATTGACCGCGGCATTGAAATCATCACCGATGACATGCAACTTGTTCACGTCTCCGGCCATCCTCGCCGCAATGAGCTGAAGCGGATGTATCAGTGGACCCGTCCGCGCATCCTTGTGCCGGTGCATGGCGAGGCGGCGCATCTTGTCGCCCAAGGCGCGCTCGGACGCATGGAAGGCATTCCTGAAGTCGCTCAGGTGAGGAATGGCGATGTGCTGCGCCTTGCTCCCGGACCCGCAGAGGTCATCGACGAGGCCCCCTTCGGCCGCATCTACAAGGACGGCAAGCTGGTCGGCGACTTTGATGAAGTCGGCATCGGCGAGCGCCGCAAGCTTTCGTTTGCAGGTCATGTCGCGATTTCTGTGCTTTTGGACGGCAAGTTCGAGATCACCGGCGAGTCCGAACTCGAATCCATCGGCTTGCCGCAACTCGACAAGGAAGGCGAGGACATTGACGACAAGCTGTTCGACGCCGCGCTTTCAGCCATCGATTCTATTCCTCGCGCCCGCCGCAAGGATCTCGACATGGTACGCGAAGCCGTGCGTCGCGCCGTGCGTTCAACGTGTGACGATCTGTGGGGCAAGAAGCCGGTCGTCACGGTCTTCCTCAACCAAATCTGAGGCGGAGCGATGCTTGGCAGGCTGAACCATGTTGCCTTGGCCGTTCCCGATATGGCCAAGGCAGTCGCGACCTACCAGACAAGCCTCGGCGCAAAAATCAGCGCCCCGCAGGCGCTGCCGGAACATGGCGTGACAGTCGTGTTCATCGACGTCGGCAACACGAAGATCGAGCTGCTGGAACCGCTCGGCGAAGGCTCACCCATCGCCGCATTCCTCGAAAAGAACCCCTCCGGCGGCATGCATCACGTCTGCTACGAAGTCGAAGACCTGATCGCCGCGAGCGACCATCTCTTGGCATCAGG
>JANMQE010000655.1:0-1849 GCA_031370195.1 Phyllobacteriaceae bacterium | reverse complement strand
AGAAGAAAAAATGGTGCCCAGAAGAGGACTCGAACCTCCACGCCGTTAAGCGCTAATACCTGAAACTAGTGCGTCTACCAATTCCGCCATCTGGGCAACGCGGCTCATTTAGGGAATGCGCGGGGGACTGTCAACGCTGATTGGCGCTTGGCTGCGCGTTTCTGATGCCGGCGCACGACAAAACGGGCTGCGTCCTTTCGGGCGCGGCCTGATTTTTTCGCAATGTGAGGGCAACGCTCAGGAGGAATCCGGCGCGTTGGCGAGGTCGCGCGCGAGGCGGTGGCATTCGTGCAGCACCGGGTCGATGTCGTGAAGGGGGCGTTGCCGCCAGCCGGGTGGCAGGCCGGGGCGGATAGGCGAGATGCGGGTCCGGCGCCTGTCCTTCAGTGCCGCATCGCTTCGCGCGCGCCAGCGGGCGAGGCGGCGGGCCTGTCTTGATATGTCGGCCAGCGCAAGCCGCAGCGCGCGCAGCCGAACATGCAGGCTGGCACCATCAAGCGGCTCGTCGAAGCGGCTTTCCGGCAGGGTGCCGAAAGCCGGATCGCCGGGCAGAACCTCTTCCCATCCCGGACCGGCGTCGCTGTCATGCGACGAAAAATCCTTTAGCGGATCCATCAGGCTGAAGACAGGCTCGCGCGGCAAAGCAGCGGCGACAATCAAACCGACCGGCCCCGGACGCGGCCTGAACGAGACGGGCGCAATCCCGCGCGCGGCAATCACCACCAGCCGCCGCACGGCAGCCTCCGCCGGACGCAGCACAAACAACACCGCTAGCCAAACCCGGCGCGGCAGCATCATGCCCGCCCCACTGAGGCGCGCGGCGGCAACCAGCGCGAACAAAGCCGAGACAATGCCCAGCAACGCCTCGCGCTTCCGTTCGATTGCCCTGTCCCAGTCCATGCGGTTCGCCCTGTTGCGTGCGGTTTCAAGTGGCGGGGATTGTACGGTGAGGTTTGGGGGTGTGGATAGATTTTGCAAAATAAATTCGCTGATGAAAACCAACGGTGGATTGACATGGAACATAAAGCGAACGATATTGTTTTAGCTGGGTCAAAAAGTGACAACATGTCAATCTGCTTCCCATAGAACGATTCGGGGAATTCATGAACGAGTTTGCAGACTTGATGTTGCGGGGCGGCTTTGGCTACGAACAAATAGCCGAAGAACTTGGCGTTAGGGACAGAACTGTCAGGCGCTATGTCAAAGGGGAAACTCCAGCCCGCCCCCGTGATATCCGCGCTTTGCGCGGCCTTTTGGCCGCAGGTGTGAAGCCGCAAAAACGAGAACAGCAGGGATCGTTCCGTTTCATCGACCTGTTTGCTGGCATTGGCGGCTTGCGGCTTGGCTTTGAGGCCATCGGCGGCAAATGCGTGTTCACGTCGGAATGGGACAAATATTCGCAACAGACATACCGCGCGAATTTTCCGCATGACGATCACGACATTGCTGGCGATATCCGGTTGATCAAGGAAACGGACATTCCGGAACATGAGGTTCTGCTGGCCGGTTTTCCGTGCCAGCCTTTCTCCATAGCTGGCGTGTCCAAAAAGAACGCGCTTGGCAGGGCTCATGGCTTTGACTGCGACACCCAGGGAACACTGTTCTTTGAAGTCCAGAGAATCCTCTCGCATCATCGCCCGAAGGCGTTCCTCCTCGAAAACGTCAAGAACCTCATGAGTCATGACAAGGGACGCACATTCGCGACTATCAGGCATGTTCTGGAAAATGAACTTGGCTACACGATTTCCTTCAAGGTTATTGACGCCAAGTCATGGGTTCCGCAGCATCGCGAGCGCATATTCATCGCGGGTTTCAGGGAGGATTGCGGATTTTCATTTGCCGATTTGAA
>JANMQE010000654.1:0-4109 GCA_031370195.1 Phyllobacteriaceae bacterium | reverse complement strand
CGGACCTTGAAGGCCGCTTCGAACGCGGTGATCTTGATGCGCGGGTCTTCAGCGAGTTTTTCACAAGCCAAAAGTCGCGCCGCCAAGGGTGCGAGTTCGCGCGTGTCTTTCAGCGGATTGCCCGGCGTGACAATCCACCAGAGCTGGTCAAGATCAAGCCGCCGCAGGGCGATTTCCGCCAGCAACAGATGACCGCCGTGCGGCGGGTTGAACGAGCCGCCGAACAAGCCAATCGTCATGCCTTTTTCGGCATGCGGCATCTTCAGGTAATGGCTGGCAATCCCGTCGGACATTTGCGTTGCCGCATTTCCGGACGAAGAACCGCTTCGCACTTTTTCTGGAAATGCTTCCGCCTTCACGGACGTGTCTGGCCAGAGCCGCGCACGCGGTATTTGAATGACGTCAGTTGTTCAACACCGACAGGACCGCGCGCATGCATTCGCCCCGTCGCGATGCCGATCTCCGCGCCCATGCCAAACTCGCCACCATCCGCAAACTGGGTCGAGGCATTGTGCAAAAGGATTGCCGAGTCGATCTCGCTGAAGAAGCGCTCGACAACGGCTTGGTCCTGCGCAATCACCGCCTCGGTATGGTGCGAGGAATACTCGTTGATGTGGTCAATTGCGCCTGAGATTCCGTCAACCAGTTTCACCGAAATGATCGCGTCAAGATATTCGGTGGACCAGTCTTGTTCGCTTGCGGGAACAGCCTGTTTGAATGCGGCCAGGACATCTGCGTCGCCGCGGATTTCGCAACCCTTTGCGGCAAGGTCGCTCAGAATCGGCACGAGATGGGTTGCCGCAACACTTCGGTCCACCAGCAAAGTTTCTGCCGAGCCACAGACGCCGGTGCGCCGCATCTTGGCATTGACCACGATCTTGCGCGCCATCTCAAGGTCTGCCGAGGCGTCGACATAGACATGGCAAATGCCTTCCAGATGGGCAAACACCGGAACGCGGGCGTCATTTTGCACACGGGCAACAAGACTCTTGCCGCCGCGCGGAACGATCACATCAAGATTGCCACCAAGACCTTTCAGCATTTCGCCGACAGCGGCGCGGTCGGTAACCGGCACACGCTGGATCGACGCCTCCGGCAGTCCGGCCTTGATCAAGCCTTCAACCATGCAGGCATGGATCGCAGTGGACGAATTCACCGAGTCCGAACCGCCGCGCAAAATCACCGGGTTGCCAGCTTTCAGGCAAAGCGCTCCAGCGTCTGCGGTGACATTCGGGCGGCTCTCGTAAATCACGCCGATGACGCCAAGAGGCGTGCGCACGCGTTCGATGTGCAGTCCGTTCGGCCGGTCCCACTCAGCGATGATTTCGCCAATCGGGTCCTTCAGTTCCGCGATGGATCGAATGCCGTCAGCAATTGCGCGGATGCGGTTGTCGTCGAGTCTCAGCCGGTCGAGCAGGGCTTGCGACAGGCCTGCCTCTTCGCCGTTCATCATGTCCAAAGCATTGGCAGCAAGGATCAAATCCTTGTCACGCAGGATCGCTTGCGCCATGCCGGTCAGTGCTGCAAATTTGCGCTCCGCTGTTGCCAGCGCCAGCGGACCGGCCGCGACACGGGCGCGGCGACCGATGTCCAGCATCAGCGCTTCGATGTCGATGGCCACTTCATTCTTGGTCAGCATCAGGTTCAGTCCGGCTTGTGCGACACCACCATGTCATCACGATGGATCATGGCGGCGCGGGCTTCATAGCCCAAAATGGCCGGAATGTCTGATGATTTCTTGCCGGTGATCTTCACCGCATCTGATGAGTCATAAGCCACCAAACCGCGCGCGGCTTCATGCCCGTCCGGACCCAAAACCGCCACGGTATCGCCGCGCTCAAATACGCCCTCAACATTGCGGACGCCTGCTGCCAGCAAAGACTTGCCAGAGCGGAGCGCAGTCAGCGCGCCGGCATCGATCTGCAATCTGCCGGCAGGTTCCAAGTTGCCCGCGATCCATGTTTTCCATGCGCTGACCGGATTGAGCGACGGTTTGAACAGGCTTGCCCGCTCGCCCCGGTCAATCGCTGACAGCGGGTTCAGCCTTGCGCCGGAAGTGATGATCATTGCGGTTCCTGCGGCGGTGGCGATTTTGCCGGCGTCCAGCTTGGTCTTCATGCCGCCCTTGGAGATTTCCGAAGCAGCAGCACCGGCCATTGCCTCAATCGCCGGCGTAATCTTGTCGATGACGCCGAGGAATTTTGCGTTC
This sequence comes from Phyllobacteriaceae bacterium, assembly GCA_031370195.1. Taxonomy (GTDB): domain Bacteria; phylum Pseudomonadota; class Alphaproteobacteria; order Rhizobiales; family Rhizobiaceae; genus JANMEX01. The sequence continues at coordinate 1,900 of JANMQE010000654.1, read as the reverse complement.
GGATCAAGGTGCGGCGGGGCAGTGTAGAGGCCGTCAATGTCGGAGAGCAGGATCAACAGATCTGCACCCATCATGGTGGCAACGCGGGCGGCGAGGCGGTCATTGTCGCCGTAGCGGATTTCCGATGTCGCGACCGTATCATTCTCATTGATCACCGGCACCGCTTTCAGGCGCAGCAGCGTTTCAATTGTCGCGCGGGCGTTCAGATAGCGTCGCCGCTCTTCGGTATCGCCCAATGTCAGAAGTATCTGGCTCGTCGTCAGCCCGTGCGCACCAAGCGCTTCATCATAGGCGCGGGCCAAGGCAATCTGGCCGACGGCGGCGGAGGCTTGGCTTTCCTCCAGCTTCAATGCGCCCTTCGGCAGCTTGAGTACTGTGCGACCAAGTGCAATGGCACCCGATGAGACGAGCAGAATCTCCGTCCCGCCCTCGGCAAGCACCGCCACATCAGCGCAAAGGCTGTCCAACCACTCGCGCTTCAAGCCCTTGACACGATCCACCAACAGGGCAGAGCCAATCTTGACAACAACTCGCTTGAAGGAATTCAGGTGCGGCAAGGACATCGAAGTTTAATCCTGCCACCGCGTGTCGGGTTTCTCCGGTGCTTCGTTCTGCCTGGAGATCGAGATTTCCAATGCCAGCTTGCGCAACGCAGTTTCCAGACCCTCGCGGGTGACACCCGATATCGTCAGCGGCACTTTCTTGCAGGCCTTTTTCAATGCGGCAAGCTTTACGGTCTTGGTCTCTTCGTCAATTGTATCGACTTGACTGAGCGCGACAATTTCCGGCTTGTCGGAAAGCTCTTGCGCGTAGGCTTTCAGTTCCTTGCGGACCGTCTTGTAGGCCTTTGCAACATCTTCTTCCTGTGCGGAAACCAGATGCAGCAAAACGCGCGTTCGCTCGACATGGCCGAGAAAACGGTCGCCGAGCCCGACGCCTTCATGTGCACCTTCAATTAGCCCGGGGATATCGGCAATGATGAATTCGCGACCGTCAATGTTGGCAACGCCAAGGTTCGGATAGAGCGTGGTGAACGGGTATCCGGCAATTTTCGGCCGTGCAGCGGTAACGCTCGCCAAAAACGTTGACTTGCCGGCGTTCGGCAGACCGACGAGGCCAGCATCGGCGATCAGCTTCAGTCGCAGCCAGATGTAGCGCTCTTGGCCTTCTTGCCCCGGATTGGCGCGGGTCGGCGCCTGATTGGTCGACGATTTGAAATGCGCGTTGCCAAAGCCGCCATTGCCGCCCTTGGCAAGCCGGTAGCGCACGCCGACTTTTGGCAGGTCGCAAATCAGCGTTTCATTGTCTTCCTCATAAACTTCCGTGCCGGCCGGGACCTTGAGGATCACATCGGGCGACTTTCCTCCGGCCAGATTGCGGCCCATGCCGTGCATGCCGGTCTTGGCTTTGAAATGCTGCTGGTAGCGATAATCGATCAGCGTGTTGAGCCCGTCCACCGCCTCGACCCAGATATCGCCGCCCTTGCCGCCATCGCCGCCATCCGGCCCGCCAAACTCGATAAACTTCTCGCGCCGGAACGACACCGATCCCGCGCCGCCATCACCGGACCTGATATAGACTTTTGCCGTGTCGAGAAATTTCATGCCTGTGCCTTCGATTTCCTGGAGGCATTACAGCAATTGCGCGACAAGGCATAGTTTCTTGGATCCTAAATCTGTCCAAGCGCCTTTTGCCAGGCCCTATGCCAGTAGCGCAGTTCTTTGGCGTTGAACACGCGCGGGACTGTCAGCTTGGAGATTGTCTCAGAGCTCGGATAAAGGTTCTTGTCTTCCCGCAATAAAGGGTCAACCATTTTGATGGCTTCAGCGTTGGCTGTTGCAAAGCCGGTTTCATTGGCGGCAGCCGCCGCGATTTCCGGGCGCATCATGAAGTCGAGAAA
>JANMQE010000575.1:0-9286 GCA_031370195.1 Phyllobacteriaceae bacterium | reverse complement strand
CGCGCCTTGATACGGTTTCCTGCTGGAATGATGGCAGTTCCGCCATATTTGCCGCGCGGCTTGCGGCGCTGTGTCCGCAGGCGCAGATCGAGCCGAAAGGATTGTTTGCCACTGAAGCTGCGGTCACGTTGCCGTGGGGCGGCAAGGCGGGTTGCGTGGCCGCACTGACCAGCACATTCACCGAGTTCATTGATGGCCATGGCAAGCCGCATCTTGCGCATTAACTTGTTGAAGGCGCGTAATACCGCGTGGTGATCACCACGCCGGGCGGTCTCTACCGCTATGACATGGGTGACCTCGTCCGCTGCGTCGGGCATAGAGCCGATGTCGCAAGGCTGGTGTTCGTTGGCCGCGCCGGATTGACCAGCGATATGGTTGGCGAGAAGCTGGATGAGGCGTTTGTGGCCACAGCCCTGTCCGCTCTGCCATACGCCGCCGCGCTTTTCCGCAAGTTGGTGCCAAAGACGCATTATGAACTCTGGCTTGATGCATCAAAGAACGATCCCTCTTATGCAGCGCAGGTCGAGGAAGCGCTTTGCCGGAATCCGCAATATGCCTACGCGCGCAAGATCGGCCAGCTTGGCGCGCTGGTTCCGTTGCTCAAGGCCGGATTTGTCACGGAGCGGCATCTTGCCGAAATCCATGCGGGCAAGCGGCTTGGAGACTTGAAGCATTCCAGTCTCATACTGGATTGAACGGGACGCAATCGTCTCTTGCGGTTGCGGACTCAGGTGTCATATTCTTGATATGCATACTGTTTGCCCCGTCTTTCCGGGGCCGCAAAGCGGAACCCGGAATCCAGAGCTGGGGCGAACGCAGTAGTCGAAGAGGCTTGGCAACATTGAACGTCTCCAAGAATTACTGTCCGCTGTCTGTTTATGCGCGCTTGAGATGGCCGGGCTGACAATTCCCACCGGCACAGCTCCGGATTCTTAGGTTCCGCTTTGGGGCCCCGGAAAGACCGCCCTTCAAGTGGTTTTGCTGAGAGTCCGTCTCGAAATACGCTATGCCGGTCTGCAAATGGCGCTTTTCTGCACTTCGGTGCTCACGTACCCATAAGTACGCTCTGCTCTGATGCTCAAAAATCACCATTTTCGACTCGGCCTAATGAATTTCGAAACGGACTCTGAGAAAGCCGAATGCGATGACTTCCGCCCTTGCGGGGAAACACGAACCCGCTAGACTCGCTCTTGATGAATCGCATGAGGCACCGTCATGAAGGTTGCTCTGATCTCCCCCAAGGGCCCGCTTTACCGCTCGCGCGGCGGCATTTTCCGCAAATCCTTGCGCTATCAGCCGCTGACGCTGACGACGCTGGCAGCACTGGCACCTCAAGAGCTAGATATCGAGTTTTTCCTGCATGACGAAGGCACCGGCGACATTCCGCTTGATCTGGATGCGGACCTGATTGGCATGACGCTGATTACCGGCAGCGCCAGCCGCGGCTACGAGCTTGCGGCGGAGTTTCGCAAGCGTGGCAAAACAGTGGTGCTTGGCGGGCCGCATGTGACGCTGCTTCCGGACGAGGCGCAAACTCATGCCGATGCGATCTGTGTCGGCTATGCCGAGCACAGCTGGCCGCAGTTGCTGCGCGATTTCGCAGTGGGCGAAATGAAGCCGCGTTACAATCAGGGCCATGATTTCCAGCTGAACAATCTGCCGTTCGCCCGGCGCGATTTGCTGGATGGCCGCAATTATTTGACGCAAGCCGTATTTGAGGCGACCCGCGCCTGCGCCCACGACTGCGAGTTTTGCGTCTCGCCGACCGCTTGGGGCCGCAAGCAGTTCCAGAAGCCGATTGACCATATTGTCGAGGACATCCGCCGTGTCGGCGCGAAGAAAATACTGTTTATTGATCTCAACCTGATTTCGGACCGGTCTTACGCGCGTGAACTGTTCACAGCACTCATACCTTTGAAAGTGCGCTGGTTCGGGCTTTCGACCAGCCTGATCGGGCGTGATCAGGACCTGATGGAGTTGATGGCCAGAAGCGGCTGCACCGGGCTTTTGATCGGGTTCGAGACAATCTCCAAGGCCGGGCTTTCCGGCATCCGCAAGAGCTTCAATGATCCGTCGCTTTATGCCTCGCTGATATCTGACCTGCACAGGCTGGGCATTTCCATCCAAGGCTGTTTCGTGTTCGGCAATGATGACGACACACTGGCAACGTTTGACGAGACTGTTGATTTTGTTCTGGAAACCAAAATTGATCTGCCGCGCTTTGCGCTGTTGACGCCGTTTCCGGGCACGCCGCTGCATACACGCCTTCGCCGTGAGGGACGGATACTGACCACCAACTGGGACCTTTACGATGGCCAGCATGTGGTGTTTGACCCCAAGCAACTGAGCATTTCAGAGTTGCAGCTTGGCCATGAGCGGGCGTGGCGGCGGGCCTATGGCTACCGGGCGATAGCCTCGCGCGTTGCCATTGCCGGATCGCAAATTCCGCTGTCGCTGGCGGCCAACCTTGGCTACCGCTATTATGCGCATCATTTGCACACGCACTACACCTGCGACTGGCCGCAGGTGGCCTCAAATGTGCGCGCGCCGCAGCCTGAGGCTGCCTGATGCGGCTGACATTGGTTCACCCGGCCATCGGGCGCAAGCCGGGTGTCAACTATATGCGCTCCTGGCAAATGGAGCCGCTGCCGATTGCCTCGCTTGCCGGGTTGACCCCGAAAGACGTTGCGATCAGCTTTTATGATGACCGGATGGAGGCGATTGACTATGACAAGCCTGCCGATCTGGTTGCCATCCCTGTTGAGACTTACACCGCCAAGCGCGCCTATCAGATCGCCTCGGAGTTCCGCGCCCGCAAGGTTCCCGTGGTGATGGGCGGATTCCATGCAACGCTCGCGCCGGAAGAGGTCGGCAGATATGCCGAAGCTGTGGTGATCGGCGAGGCGGAGAATCTCTGGGGCCGTGTCATCGACGATGCGCGGTCCGGGCGTTTGCAGCCGGTCTACAAGTCCAACGAACAACCCGACATGGCCGACGTGCGTTATGACCGCAGCGTGTTTGCGGGCAAGAATTATTTGCCGATTGGCCTGATCGAGACCGGGCGCGGGTGCAAGTTTCCTTGCGACTTCTGCGCCATCCAGACCTTCTTCGACCGCACCGCGCGGCACCGGCCGATTGATGCGATCTACAGCGATCTTGCGGCGCTGAAGGACAAGACCAAACTGTTTTTCTTCGTCGACGACAATTTCGCTGCTGACATTCGTTTCGCCGCCGAACTTGCTGATGCCATCGCCCCGCTCGGCATTCGCTGGATCACGCAGATGAGCATCAATGCGGCGCATGATGAGGTGCTCTTGGACAAGTTGCGCAAGGCCGGCTGCGTTGGCGTGCTGATCGGGTTTGAAAGTCTGGACGAGACCGTGCTGCGCGCAATGCGCAAGGGGTTCAACACGATGAAGGGCGGCTTCACCAAGGCGCTGGCAAATCTGCGCCGCCACGCCATCCGCGTTTACGGCACGTTCGTGTTCGGCTATGGCGAGACCAAGATGGACGCGTTTCAGGAAGCGGCGGATTTTGCCACTGACCAGAAATTTTACATCGCCGCTTTCAATCATCTGACGCCCTTCCCCGGCACACCGCTGTACAAGCGGCTGCAACAGGAGGGCAAGCTGCTGTATGAAAACTGGTGGCTCGATGAGCGCTATCTCTACAATGACCTGCCATTCCGTCCCGACGGCGCTGAGCCCGATGACATCCGGCAAGGGTGCTTGACAGCCCGACAAAGCTTTTATGGCTGGAAGAGCATTGCCAAGCGGTTCGCCGACAAGGTCAACCTGTCAGACGGGCTGATGGCGCGCAACTTTCTGCCGATCAATTACATGCACCGGGCCGAACTCTCGCAGCGCGACCGGTTTCCGCTCGGGGATGTTGCATGGCGCGGCACATTGATCCCCGCGCATTGACCGGCGAGCTTGTCGCCAAGGATCTGGTGTTCTCGCTGGCCACAGAATCCGATGAGCCGGACCTTCGCCGCCTGCTGCGCGAAAACCGGCTTGGCGGGCGCTACCAGATCACATTGGAGCGGGAACCGAACGCATTTCGCGCGGATTTCGAGCAGGCAAAATTTCAAGGATTCGTCATCGCGCGCATGCGTGAGACAGGCGAGCCGGTGGGACTGTGCGAGAAGGTGGTCTGGCCTGCGCATGTCAATGGCAAGCCTGACTTGCTGCCCTACATCGGCGCGCTCAGGGTCAGTGAAAAATACCGCAACCGGATTGCTGTGCTGAAAGGCGGGTTCGAGGCGCTGCGCCTTCTTGCGCATTTTGAGGGTGAGTTGCCCTACGCATTGACGTCGATCACCTCGGACAATGCCGTGGCGCGGCGAATCCTGACGGCCAATTTGCCCGGTCTTCCGGCCTATCATCCGGTGGGTGATTTTTCGACATTTGCGATGCGGACGAAGCGGGTAGTGATCGATAACGCAATTGTTTCCGCCACGGACGGAGACCTTGCGGAGATTGCGGAATTCCTCAACCGGAACAACGCGGCGTATCAGTTTTCCCTTGTCTGGACCGAAGCGTCCTTGCGGAATCTCTTGGCATTCGGGCTCAAGCCGGAACATTTTTTGCTCCATCGAACCGCAGGAAAGCTGCGCGGGTGCCTTGCTGTCTGGGACCAGCGCGCCAACCGGCAGACGGTGTTGCGCGCATATCCGCCATTCCTGTCGCGGCTTCGGCCGCTCGCGAATCTTGTCGGGCCATTGGCCGGACTGCCGAAGCTTCCCAAGATCGGCGCGGCGATCAATCAGGCGATGCTGTCGCATCTGGCTGTTGAAGGCGACAATCCGCAGATATGTCAATCGCTGCTGGCAGCAGGCCTTTCCCAAGCCAAAGCGCGGGGATTTGATGTGGCGTCCATCGGCTTTGCCACTGCCCGTTCTCTGCGCGATACGCTTCTTGATCACACCCGCGCGATTGAATACCGGACATCGCTTTATCTGGCTCATTGGTCTGACGGTGCGGATGCTGTCGCCAGATTGACGACGGCTACCTCCCATCCAGAAATGGCGCTCCTTTGATGAAAAACATAAGTGACACAGAGGCTTACACGCTCTTTGACCACGTGTTCTCCAAGACCGTGCGTTCGCTTTCACATGTGGTCGGGTTGAAGAAAATCACCCAGCCGTTCTGGAACCGCTGGCTGGCTTCGGGCGTTGATGAGGCGATCATATTCCGGTTTCTGGATTCGGTTGGAACGATTGACGGGTGGGCGGACACGGCCAAGTCTGTGGTGCATGACGAGGTCACGGCTTTTGAAAAGCGTCGTGCAATGCTGACAAGGGAGCAGCAAATCCGCCAGCTGCGCGATCTGTCCTACATCTGCAACATGGCCCAATGGGGTTGTCTGCCGCTGACTGATGAGCGGCGGGCGCTTTATGCCAAATGCCGGGATTATTACATCGAGGCCGAGACACTGGCGTTTCCGCAACACTACAAGCGGATTGAAATCCCGTTTCAGGGAAACACGCTCTATGGCAATCTGCACATCAAGAGCGGTAACGCGCCGCTGACGGTCATCATTCACGGCATTGACGGGTGCAAGGAGGAGCATCTGGCGACCGAGCTTGCGCTTTATGTCGCCGGGTTCTCGACCCTGTGTTTTGATGGACCCGGACAGGCGGAATCTCTGCTGCTTAGCGGCATGTTGTGGACGGGGGATTTCTATAAATCCATCTCCGCCGCCGTCAACCGCGTTGGTGACCTGCAAGGAGCCGACGTTTGGCGCACGGGGGTGCTGGGCATTTCCATCGGCGGCATGTGGGCTTTGCGCGCGGCAGCGGATGATGCCCGCATCAGGGCGGTGTTTGATCTTGGCGGGCCGATCCACACCCGCGCTTTCCCCAAACTGCCGTTTCTGATCAAGACGCGGATGTGTCAGGTGACTGGCGCGCGCGAAGGCCATGCGATCTCTGCGATTTTGGGCCAGAACAATATAGAGGACGCAGAGACGCTGTCGCGAATCACTGCAAGTGTCAGGATGCTGCACGGCAGCCGTGACCGGGTGGTGGCTGTTGCCGACAAGGAGTGGCTGTTGCAGAGGCTGCAAGAATTTCCGCATGATCGGCATCTGAGCTTGCGCGTGATTGAGGGCGGCGATCATTGCTGCACGGGGCATTTTGATGCTGTGCGTGCGGATCTGGTAAAATTTTTCAAACAAGAGTTACTGGCGGACCGCTGAGCCTTGAACGGCAGAGTTCGGATCGAGAAGCTCGTGCTTGATGGTGGCCAGCGTCTTGCGTGCTCTTGGATAAACGAAGGCCATCGCGCCGAATGACAGGACAAGGCCGCCTGCAACATCAGCCACACCGTGCTGGCGGGTCAACAGGGTTGAGAGAACAATCAATACTGCCCAAACGACAAAGCCGGTTTTCCAAGGGCTTTTGACCAGCGGCAAATAGGCAATCACCGCTGAAACGGACAGCGCCACATGCAGGGACGGGAAGTTGTTGCCGTCAAGATTGACCGTATCAGCCAGCCACATCAGCCAGCCGGTTGATTGCGGCGAAGCCAACACCGGCGGCAGGACGGGCATGATGTAGAAAATTGCGAGCGCGACGAGCAGCTCAAAGACCAGCGTCAAAGCGAGTGGCAGCAACCGGTCGGGGGTCTTCATCAGGAACGGCGCTATCAGCAGCAGCGGCGAAATGGTGAGATAGACAAGCGCCACCTGTGGTACGAACGGAAACAGCCCGTCTGCCGCCAGCGACAGGTCAGCCGGGTTGGGTGCGGATTTGTAGAGCTGATCGCCCGTCCAATAGATCAGCGCAAAGATCGCAGTGAAAATGCCGGACAGGAACAGATTGACCGTCAGGTCATTGCGGGCTTGTGTTTGCGGTGTGATTTTTTCACCTGGCAGCGGGCGGGGTCCGGCCCACATCAGATAGAGGATGCGCCAGTAGTCGACCTGCGGATCGTCCCGCTGCTCAGCCGAAGGCAATTGATGCCAGCGTATGCTGGTCTGGCGGTGGTGGCAGAGGTGAAAGTGGTAGTTGAGGAACAGGGCGCGGACGAGCGGGCTGACACGCAAGTTCCATGCGCCTTCTTCGCGGTCGAGCCGCGAGAAGGCATGGTCGGCATATTGCAACGAACTCCAGAACAGGGCGAAGCAGGCGTAGCACAGGAGCCAGCCTGTCAGGCTGACGCCAAGCGACCAGATGATGGCTAACTGGATGAGAATTACGATCACCATGTCCAGCCTGATGCGCCAGATCGGGATTGCTTGAAGGGCGTCGAGATAGGGAAGCGCGCTGGTCTGTGCGCCGAACCGGTCACTTCGCAGGATCAGCTTCCGCCAAGGGACAATTTCGGCCAGCAGCGCATAGACAATGGCAAAGACCGGGATCATCAGCCAATAGAGGCCGGTGAGAATGCTGTACCATTGCGCCGTCTTGAGCACATGATTGTCGCCCGCTGCATAAAAGTCGAACCGCTCGATGTCGCTGCGGTTGTTCTTGTGATGCGTCAGATGCGAGTTGCGCTGCAAGGTGAACGAGGTCGGGAAGAAGGCGCATGTGATCCGCGCCAGCGTCTCGTTGACCGCGCGGTTTTGATGCAGCATGCCGTGCACGGCCTCGTGCGTCAGCGAGAACATTGTGTTGTTGAGGAAGCCGAAAGCGACTGCGGCGGCTAGGCGCGCAATCGGCGCAATCGGCTGCGAGGCCAGCCAAAGACAGGCGCAACACAGGGACGCCGTGATGAACACGAGCGCCGTGTTTGTCAGGCTGAAACTGCGCGTTTGCGCCGTGGCTTCGACACTCATGATGCTTTTTCCACCAATTGAAGTGCCGAGGCTTGCGGGGACGAGGGCTCAAGATGGGCGTTCGGCAGATCGCTCAGGAATGCGAACAGCTGGCGGGTGAAGCCGTCGCCTTGCGAATTCTCCTGATATGGCGCGTGCAATCGCATCGCGTCGAGGACGCCGATATCCTTGCTCAGGAAGGCGTGGAACAGCCAGGCGGACACGCGCGCCCTGAGCGCACCTGCCAGCTTGCCTCCGCGCGACGGCACACCGACAAGACCGCGCAATGTGGTGATGCCTTCGACATCCGGAACCATCGACAACAGGATAAAGGCGCGGTTGTTTCCGGCTTTGCTTTCCACCAGCATTATCGTGCCACTGATGCAAGTGATGCGGCCATGCACGCCATCCTTCGCAAGCCAGGTCATCACCCTGTCGCCAAGGCTTCTCCCCGTTGGCACGGATCTGTAGCTGACACGCACAGACTTTTCGTCAATCCTCTCAAAGACCGGGGCGCCCAGAAGGCGACGGTCATGCACGGATTGCAGATGCTCGACGTCCATGCCGTTGGCGATAAATGTCCACCAGGGAAGCGGCAGCGTTTGTCCGCGCATTGGTGCGACGGCGATATCGCCGAGCTGGCAAATTTCCGGCACGGGGAACGGGCACTCGGCCTCAGCGCCGTTGCAGACGAAGATGCCGCCAAAGGTTTCACGCACCGGGAGCCGCCGCTGTCTCAGCCCTGCGTAAATCGAGCCATCGGGCTTTGTGAAATGGCCAGAGGGCGTGATGATGCGGTGATGCAGCGCGCATTGCAGACCATCGCCGACCACGGTGCCGTGCTTGAGGTGGCAGCCCATGTGGGCGCAGTGCGAGTCAAACGCTGTGACCACTGCGGTGTCCCTGCCGCGGAACAGCGCGATCTCGCGGCCGGCGAGGCGGCGTGTGACCACTGTGCCCTTTTTGAGGTCGCGGCTGAGCGCAAGCATGTACCAGTTGGGCGGGCAGTCTGCGATCACGCCGTGCCGCATCGCTCAGGCGGCCTTCGCCTTGCGGCGCCCAAGAAGATAGCCAAGGATGAGACCTGCGATGGCGACACCTGCGGCAACCCATTTCCAAAATCCGCTTGCCGCAGTCATCAGCGGATTGTCAAACATGTTGGCCGAGAAGTGGATGGCGGCAATCGTCCACTTGCCACCGGTGTTTTCCATCGTCGCGGTCCAGCGCAGCGGTGCTGTAAACGTCAGACCGCCCTTGATCTTGAAGTAGGCTTCTGAAGTGCCGGTGGCGGTTGCGATTCTGTTGTCGGCAAACAGCAGCGCCAGTTCGTCCGGCTCGCCGTTGATCGACATGTCCTCAACAATCCGGCTCGCGCCCTCCATCATCCTTGTATAGTAGACGCGCAAGCCATCATGGCCGCGCACAATTTCATTGTTCATTGCCGTGAAGCGGATTGCCGGGCTTACCTCATTCAGAAGCGCTTCAACGTTCTTTTTGTTGACGGCCTCGACAGCGCGGTCCTTCATGG